>JANOCM010000088.1:0-13049 GCA_031412175.1 Alphaproteobacteria bacterium | reverse complement strand
CAGCTTGACCTGGTAGCTGCCGGCCAGCGCCGGTGCCGCCACCGCGTCGCCGGTGCCCGGCGTCACCCAGCGCGCCGAATAGATGTCACCGACCGCGCCGTCGATCGGCCAGTAATACAGCGTGCCGGGCGGATCGGTGGTGACATCGACCCCCCAATCGCCGGGATCGAAGATCTGGGTGCGGAAGCGAAAGCGGTCGGTCAGCTTCGGCCCCAGCTGCACGGTGGGGAACGCCAGCCCCGGCCCCGGCACATCGCGGACATAGTTGCGGCTCACCGGCTCGGCCATGGCGGTGAAATCGCCGGTGGTGCCGCGCCGCCATGACCAACGGTAATAATAGACCGCGTCGTCGGGAATGCTGATCGAATGCTGCTGGCGGAAGCCAAGCACGCTGCCGAACGGCGCGTCGACGATACTGCCGTAATTCGTCAATCCGTCGGGCCGCACCCAGCCACCGGGGATGCCGACGCCCGCCGTGCCGCCGATCGTGGTGCCACCGATGGCATGCGGCAGCACCCAGCGCTCGACGCCGGCCGGCGGTTCGACCGGCGGCTCGGGCACGCACGGCTGGGCGCGCGGATCGGTGACGACGATGGTAAGCTCCGACCCGCAGACATAGTTCCAATGGGTGTGGCAACGCACCGATGGCGCGTAGATCGATGTCCAGCTGCCGCCGATCAATTGCTCGGCCGACACATAGATGTCGGGCTGGTCGCCGTTGCAGGCATGGATGTACAGCGCGCTGAACCGGCCGTTCTCGTCGGTGGGCACGGTGGCGAAGCATTGCTTGAAGGTCAGGAACCAGGGTTCGAGCCAGGCAAGTTCGCACAGCCACGGCCGCCAATAGGCGACGTCGGCGATCAGCCACTGGCGAGCGAGCGGCGCCGGGCCCTTGGCAAGCCGGTTCCATTCGGGGACTTCGAGCGTGTCGAGCTTGAAATCGTCGATGGTGACGCCGTCGAGCGAGCGGACCTGAGCCTGGCGGCCGCGCAGCGCCTGCGCCATACCCCTGTTCGACGCACCGGTGTTCGATGCACCGGCAAGGCGGGCCAGCGGCGCCGGATTGCCGGCGAGCCCGGGATAAGGCCCGGGGAACGGCTCGGGATCGGGCTCGGGGAACGGCCGCTTGATCGGGCGCTTGACGATATCTAGCAGGTCGTCGCGCAGCCGCAATATGTCGCGGTCGGGCAGCCTGGCGATCCAATAGTGCCAGCGATCGACCTCGCAGACGGTGACGCGGGCGTTGCAGATCGGCAGTTCGATGGTGTTGCCGTTGGGCAGGGTGACGCGCTTGACCAGCCGGCCGCGGACCCAGCAGAAACACAGCCGCGGCCACCGCTCCCAATAGGGCCGCGCGATCGACAGTTCGATGCTCGGCCGCTGGCGTTCGAGGCGCAGCGGCTCGGTATAGGCGGCGAGCTGTTTCTCGAGCTTGGCCCGGCTGGGCAGCGGTTGCTTGCCGCCGCCATCGAGCACCGGCGCCACCGTCAGCCGCGCGGTTTGGCCGAGCGCGGCCTCGGGAACGCTGATTTCGCCCTTGGCGAACAATGTGTTGCCGTCGCGCGTGACCTCGAGCCGGGTCGCGCCGAGCGTGCTGCCGGTGCGCCCATAGAGCACCGCCTGGATTTGCTTGAGTGTGTCTTCGCCGGCTTCGGGCAGCCGAATCGCAATCGGCACGCTGACGGATTTTCTCGGATCGCTGGCCATGTATCCCTCCCAGGAACGAACGGTGGCGCGACTCGATTTTTTTATCGTTACGTCGGCTTATATACCGAAAGCCCGGTGGCCGAAACAGGCTCGTTGGTTTTCATGAATGTTAATAAAGATTTACTGATGCGGGCGGGCGCCGGCGACGCCGGAACATCAGCGTGAGCCGGCCTGCGCCAGCCATTCGGCGCTTTTTGCCAGCATGTCGGCGCGCGCCTGGCTGTCCTCGATCTGGTGATCGAGATTGGGATAGATGATCAGCTGGTGGGGCTTGCCGGCCTTGGTGAGCGCGGCATCCATCACCTTGGCGTGCTGCTGGTCGACATTGAGGTCCTTGTCGCCCTGGAAGATCAGCACCGGTGCCTTGATGCGCCCCGCGTTGCGCGCCGGCGATCCGGCGACGGCCTCCTGCCCCTGCGCATATTCGCTCAGGCTGATGCCATAATCGCTATAGTAGCGTTGATCCTTGATCAGCAGCTTGAGATCGGTGACCGGCGCGATGGCGACGACGGCCTTGTAGAGATCGGGGTCGACGACATTGGCCTGCAGCGCGGCATAGCCGCCATAGCTCCAGCCGACGATGAACAACCGCGCCGGATCGGCGATGCCCTGGCTGACCAGCCAGCGCGCGCCGGCGTTGATGTCGGCCATCGCCGTGCGCCAGCTGCGAAACGCATTGTCCTGGTACCAGTCGGCGCCATAGCCGGTCGAGCCGCGGTAATTGGGCTTGAGCACCACATAGCCGAGCTGGGCAAAATATTGCGCCAGATAGTCATAGCCGAGCTGGTCCCGCGCTGCCGGCCCGCCATGGGGCATGATGATCGTTGGCAGGGGCCCACGGGGCTTGCCCGGCGGCATGGTGATATAGGCCGGCACGCTGGCGCCATCGCCGGCGGGATAGTCGAGACGGGTTTCGATGGCCGCGACATGGGCTTCGAGATCGGGGCGCACCTTGAGCAACGGTGCCAGCTGGCGGCCCTGGGTATCGTAGCGGTACCAGGTGCCGCCATCATGTTCGCCGCCGGCAAAAATCAGATTGTAGCGGCCATCCCAGCTTTCATCGACGATCGCCACCGGCGGCGTGCCGGGCAGCGCTTTCGACAACGCCTTGCTGCGCTTGTCGAGCGCTGTGTCGAAATAGGCATAGCGGGTCGTATCGAGCGTGTAGACCGCGGCGACGGGGCGGCCGTATTTGCCGATGCGCAGGATGCCGTCGACATCGACCTGGGGGTGCGAAAACACCAGCGACGCCCCCGCGTTCCGGGTCGCCGGCATGCGGTACAGCGCCTGGCGACCATCGACCGGTTTGGCGACATAGACATTGTCGGCGGTCTCGTCGAACCCCAGGAAGGCGAACTGCGGCAGGCCCGAAAGCTTCGAGCTGCCGATTGTCGTCCACAGACGCTCGCCCTTGGGCCGGATCTGGTGGGCGACATTGTCGCGCAGATAGCCACTGGGATCGGTCTCGCCGTCGGCGCGATAGCGGATACTGCCGTGTCCGTCGGTGCCGCCGCCCAGCCGGCCGTCGAAAGTGTCGCACGACATCGCCCATTTGTTGGTGACGATATCGACCTTGCAGGCGCGGTTCGATCCCATCAGGACATGCTGGGGATCATCGACCAGCATGTCGACGACGCCGGGGGTCGATCCGGGATAGTCACCGGGCGGCACCAGCTCGATCGATTTGGAACCATCGGCGGGCAGCGACAATGTGCGGCGCAGGCCGACGGCGTGTTTCTGGGCCTTTTCGGTGAAGCGGATGGCCGCGACCGAACAGATGATGCGCGCGTTGCTCTTCCATTCGCAGCGGCGCAGGTCGAAATGCGCGCCATCGCTGGTCAGGACCGACCGGGTCGCGCCGGTGGCGATATCGGCGACTATGATCGCGGTTCCGGCGGTACCCGTCGGCGCCATATAAACCAGCCGGTCCCCCGTGGGCGACAGCCGGATCCCCCATGCGGCCGGGCGGGCGCCAAAGTCGGCCGCCAGGCTGGCGATATCCGCGGCGGCGGCAGGCGCTGGCACCAAGGCGGCAACCACCGCCCAAAGGCGCAATGCTGTCATGAAGTCCGCCCCCGCGATCGATGGCCGCGACGATAGCCATTCGACGCCCGGTGGCAAGGCCGGAGGGAGGGCCGGAGGCAGGGCCGGAGTCTGGGCAGCCCGGCATTTTCCTACAGCAACCGAATGGGTTATAGGATGCCCTGACGCGCTCTTTGACATCGATGGAATCGATTACCGTTGCCAGGCAAGAACCGAAACTGCTGCATATTTGCGACCGAAACGGTAAACTTCGTCAACTTCCGAAGATTTGTTAACCATTTTCGATGAACAGAATCGATCAGGCGGTCCGGAAGGCATTGGTGATCGGGTAGCGGCGGTCGCGGCCGAAGTTGCGGCCGCCGATCTTGACGCCGGGCGGGGCTTGGCGGCGCTTGTATTCGGCGATGTAGAGCAGCCGTTCGATGCGGGCGACGATGGCCGGGTCGATGCCGTCGGCGACAAGATCGCTGGCGGCGCGCTCGTTCTCGACAAGGCCGATCAGGATGCGATCGAGCAGGTCATAGGGCGGCAGGCTGTCGGCGTCCTTTTGATTGTCGCGCAATTCGGCGGTCGGCGGCTTGTCGATCACCCGCTGCGGCATCACCGGGCCCCTGGGGCCGATCGACAGGCGCGGCTGGTGGCGGTTGCGCCATTCGGACAGCTTGAAGACGGTCGTCTTGTAGACATCCTTGAGCACCGAATAGCCGCCGGCCATGTCGCCATAGATGGTGGCGTAGCCGACGCTCATTTCCGACTTGTTGCCGGTGGTCAGCAGCATGGGGCCGAACTTGTTCGACAGCGCCATCAGGCTGAGCCCGCGGATGCGCGACTGGATGTTTTCTTCCGTCGTATCGGCGGCCTTGCCGGCGAACAGCGGCGCCAGCATTGTGTCGAACGCCGCCATCGCCGGGCCGATGCCGACGGTATCGAGCCGGCAGCCGAGCATCCGGGCGCATTCGGCGGCGTCCTCCAGGCTGTCCTGGCTGGTATAGGGCGATGGCATCATCACGCACCAGACGCGGTCGGGCCCGAGCGCATCGACGGCGACGGCGGCCGACAGCGCCGAATCGATGCCCCCCGACAGGCCGAGGACGACGCCGGGGAAACGGTTGCGGTTCACATAGTCGCGCAGCGCGAGCAGCATGGCGTGGTAAATGTCGGCGGGGTCCTCGTCGCGGGCGGCGATCTCGCCCTGGGCGCAGTGCCAGTGGTGACCGATCAGGCTCCGTGTCCAGGTCGTCGTCGTGACGCGCTCCTCCCAGTCGGGCAGTTGCAGGGCCAGCTTGCGGTCGGCGTTGAGGATGAAACTGGCGCCGTCGAAGACCAGTTCGTCCTGGCCGCCGACGCGGTTGAGATAGACGAGCGGTAGCCCGGTTTCGCTGACCCGGGCGACCGACAGCGACAGGCGGCGGTCGTCCTTGCCGGTCTCGAATGGCGAGCCGTTGGGGACGATGAGGATCTCGGCGCCGGTTTCGGCGAGGCATTCGGTGACATCGGGTGTCCAGATGTCCTCGCAGATCGGAATGCCGAGCCGGGCACCGCGAAACGGCAGTGGCCCCGGCAGCGGCCCGGCGCTGAACACGCGCTTCTCGTCGAAGGTGCCATAGTTGGGCAGGTCGTGCTTGCGGGTGATGCCGGCGATGGCGCCGCCGTCGAGGATAAAGGCGGCGTTGAACAGCCGGCCATGCTCGGCAAGCGGTGCGCCGACAAGCAGCGCCGGGCCACCATCGGCGGTGGCGGCGGCGAGCCGCTTGATACGCGCCATCGCCGCGGCGACGAGCGCAGGCTTGAGCACCAGGTCTTCGGGCGGATAGCCGATGACCGAAAGTTCGGGGGTGACGAGCAGATCGGCGTCGGGGGCCTGGGCGCGGGCGGCGAGAATGGCATCGGTGTTGGCGTCGAGATCGCCGACGGCAGCGTTCAACTGGGCAAGGCCGAGGCGGAGCGTGGTGGTCATGGGGTGGGTTTAGGAGTGTCTGCGGGCCGTGTCATCCCGGCGAAGTTGTCACCCCGGCCTTCGCCGGGGTGACGGGTCACTTCGGCAGGGCGGCCTTCTCGCGCGCCACATGATCGGCCACCGACTTCAGCAGCGCCGGCGCGTCGAACACAATCCCGTCCTTGATCGTCCAGTGGACGCCGCCGACACGCTTGGTCGTCTGCGTCGCCTCGTCGAGCCGCGGAAAACCCGTGCCGTAGAGCGTCTTGAAATTCTGCAGCGGGTTCTCGGGCGCGATGACGAGATCGGCGCGCATGCCGACGCGGACGAGGCCGAAATCGGGCTCCTGCCCCTTGGGATCGTTGAGCGTGCGGGCACCGTTGATCGTCGCCGACTGGATGACCTCGAGCGGCGAGAAGCCGGCCTCCTGCAGCATCTCGAGCTCGAGGATATAGCCGAAGCCCCACAGCTGGTAGATGAAGCCGGGGTCGGAACCGGTGGTGACGCGGCCACCCATGTTCTTGTAATCGTTCACCAGCCGCATGTAGCGCTGGTAGAAATTGCGCCATGACACCTCGCGCGCCGTCGTCCAGTCGAAGAAATACGAGCCGTGGTTGTCGCGGTTCGATTCGTAAAAGGCCGTCATCGACGGCAGCGCGTATCTGTCGTGCCAGTCGGCGTTCCGCGCCCGCATCAGGTCGCGGCTGGCGCTGTAGATGTTGAAGGTCGGGTCGAAGGTCACGCCGGTCGCCTTCTGCGCCTTCAGATACTCCACCCATTCCGGCCCGCCCGGCTCGGCGATCTGGTTCCAGATGTCGGCGATACCGCCGAAACGCATCTGCTCGTCATTGAAATTGTAATCCGCCGGCGTGTCCTGGGTGCGGCGATCCTTGAGCAGCGCTTCGAAATGGCCATAGAAATGCGTGACGGTGCCCAGCCCGGCGGCAGCGGCATCGCGGGCGTTGAATTCGGCGACATTGGGCTGCGACAGATGCGCGACGGTGCCGAGGCCGAGCTTTTTCGCCTCGTCGATGGCGGCGCGGTCGATGGCGGGGGTCTCGTCGCCGCGATTGAAGAACTTGATGCCGTCGACGCCGGCCCTGGCCGCCCAGCGCACCCATTCGCGCGCCTTTTCGGGCGTCTGCACCCGCCCGCCGCTCCAGCCCGACCCGAGCGTCTGGTAGACATAGATGCGCGGCGCGGTGATGTCGCCGGCGGCGCTGCGGCGCTTGTCATCGACGGCGTGGGCGACATCGCCGCCGAACATCGACACGCCGCGCACGGTGGTGACGCCATGCGCCAGCCACAGCCGATAGGCATAGCTCGGGTCGGGCGCCTTGCCGGGGTCGCCATTGTGGCCGTGCATGTCGACAAAGCCCGGCATCACGAACATGCCCGTCGCGTCGATCTCGCGGGTGGCGCCGCGCGGCTCGCGGTTTGGCGCAATGGGGAGCCCAGGCGTGCCGGCGCTGCGGATCTCGGCGATGCGGCCGTCCCTGATGACGATGTCGGCGGGGCCATAGGGTGGGCCACCATTGCCGGTGATGATGGTGGCGCCGCGGATGACGAGCAGCGGATAGGGGCCGGCGGCCTCGGTCGGGGACCGCGCCGGGGTGGGCAACATGCCGGCTGCCAGCGCCGGCGCGGCGATCACGACCGCAATGGCACCAATAAAGAATCGCCCGATTGTCATGGCCTTGCCGCCCCCACCGCATTGTCAGGAATAGCATAGGGGCGTTTGCCGGGCTTTCAAACCGCGGCGTCCGGCGCTAGACATAGTCCATGGGGGCGAGTTCTATCTGGGGTCTGGTCGGCTATCTGCTCGGCAGCATACCGTTCGGGTTGTTGCTGACGATGGCGATCGGCATCGACATCCGCAAGGTCGGATCGGGCAATATCGGCACGACCAATGTGCTGCGCACCGGCAACAAGGCGCTGGCGGCGGCAACGTTGCTGCTCGATGCCGGCAAGGGCGCCGTGGCGGTGCTGCTGGCCCAGCACTACGGCGGCGAAGCGGCGGCGATCACCGCCGGCTTCTGCGCCTTCATGGGGCATTGTTTCCCGATCTGGCTGAAATTCCAGGGTGGCAAGGGCGTCGCGACCCTGCTCGGCATCACGCTGGCGGCGAATCCGATGGCCGGCATCACGGCGCTGCTCACATGGTCGACGGTGGCCCTGCTGACGCGTTATTCGTCGCTCGGCGGCATGGCCTCGGCCCTGGTCGCGGCGGCGGCGATGTGGGCGGTCAGCGAAAGCTCGTGGTGGCGGGCGCTGCTGATCATGGCGGTCATCCTGATCGCCAAGCACCACGAGAACCTCACCCGCCTGTTTGCCGGAACCGAAAGCCGGATCGACATCAAGTGATCCCGGCCGATGCGGTTGCCCGGCTGCGGCTGATCCGCACCGACAGCATCGGCCCCGTGACCTACCGCCAGCTGCTGGCGCGCTTTGGCGATGCCGAAACCGCGCTGCGGATGCTGCCCGACCTGGCGCGCAAGGGCGGCCGCAGCCTGGTGGTGGCGCCGGCGGCCGCTGCGGAGGCCGAGCTGGCGGCGCTCGAACGGCTGGGCGCCAGCATGATCTTTATCGGCACCGCGGCCTATCCGGCGCTGCTGGCGACCCAGGAAACCGCGCCGCCGGTGCTCAGCGCGCGCGGCGATCTCGGGCTGCTCGACCGTCCGGCGGTTGCCATCGTCGGCGCGCGCAACGCCAGTGCCGCCGGCACCCGCCTGGCGCGCACCCTGGCGGCGGAACTGGCCGACGAGGACCTGGTCGTGGTGTCGGGGCTCGCCCGCGGCATCGACGCCGCGGCGCACCAGGGTGCCATGGCCGGCGGCACGATCGCGGTGGTCGCGGGCGGTGTCGATGTCGTCTACCCGCCCGAAAACGCGGCGCTGATGGCCGAAATCGCCGAAAAGGGCCTGATCCTCGCCGAACAGATGCCGGGCATCGAGCCGCAGGCGCGGCATTTCCCGCGCCGCAACCGCATCATCGCCGGGCTGGCGGCGGGGACTTTGGTCGTTGAAGGCGCGCCGAAATCGGGATCGTTGATCACCGCGCGCATCGCCGCCGAGGCCGGGCGCGAGGTCATGGCCATACCCGGCTCGCCGCTCGATCCGCGCGCGCAAGGGTGCAATCTGTTGATCCGCGAAGGCGCGACGCTGGTGCAGACCGCCGCTGATATCATCGAAGCGCTGTCGGCGTTCGGCGCCGGCCCGCAGCTCGGGCTGCGTTTCAAGGCGGCCGAACTGGCATTGCCGTATGACGACCTGCCCGCCGATGCCGCCGAGGATGATCGCGCTGCCATCGCCGCGCTGCTGTCGCCAACCCCAGTGGCGATCGACGAATTGGTGCGGCTGTCGGGGCTGTCGCCGCCGCTGGTGGCGACGGTGCTGCTCGATCTGGAACTCGGCGGCACCATTACTCGTCATGCCGGTGGCCGCGTCAGCCTGTCCTGACGATAGCGCTTGACGGCCTCGCCGCCGCCCCGTCACCCTCGCGTGTACGTGTAAGGGATTTGCCAGGCCGCCATGCAGCTCGTCATCGTCGAATCGCCCGCCAAGGCGAAGACCATCAACAAATATCTCGGGTCGGACTATGAAGTCCTCGCCAGCTTTGGCCATATCCGCGACCTGCCGCCCAAGGATGGCTCGGTCGATCCCGATCATGATTTCGCGATGCTGTGGGAGGTGTCGGGCGACCGTGCCAAGCAGCTGAAGGCGATTTCCGACGCCGCCAAGCGCGCCGACAATGTCATCCTCGCCACCGATCCCGATCGCGAGGGCGAGGCGATTTCCTGGCATCTGCTCGAATGGCTGAAGGGCAAGAAAGCGCTGCCCAAGGGCGGTGCCAGCCGGGTCACCTTCAACGAGATCACCAAGAGCGCGGTGACCGCGGCGATGGCACGCCCGCGTGAGCTCGATACGGCGCTGATCGACGCCTATCGGGCGCGGCGGGCGCTCGACTATCTTGTCGGCTTCACCCTGTCGCCGGTGCTGTGGCGCAAGCTGCCGGGGGCGAAAAGCGCCGGCCGCGTGCAGTCGGTGGCGCTGCGGCTGATCGTCGAGCGCGAACGCGAGATCGAGGCGCATGATGCGCGTGAATATTGGACAATCGACGCCCAGATGCTGGCGCCGAACAGCACCGGCTTTCCGGCGCGGCTGAGCCTTTTCAACGGCAAGAAGCTCGATCGTTTCGACCTGGCGAACGAGAGCAAGGCGC
Organism: Alphaproteobacteria bacterium; assembly: GCA_031412175.1. Taxonomy (GTDB): domain Bacteria; phylum Pseudomonadota; class Alphaproteobacteria; order Sphingomonadales; family Sphingomonadaceae; genus Sandarakinorhabdus. The sequence goes on along the minus strand of JANOCM010000088.1, from coordinate 3,142 downwards.
TGCAGGCGCGCGAAGCCGTCGAGACCGGAAAGTTCACGGTTTCGGCGGTCGAAACCAAGCCGGCGACGCGCAACCCCTATGCGCCGTTCACCACCTCGACGCTGCAGCAGGAGGCGGCGCGTAAATTGGGCTTCACCGCCAGCCACACGATGCGCGTCGCGCAAGGCCTGTATGAGGAGGGCCGCATCACCTATATGCGCACCGACGGCGTGCAGATCGCCGGCGAAGCCATCGCCGCGGTGCGCGACGTCATTGCCAAGGATTATGGCAGCGGCCCCGATTTCCTGCCCGACAAGCCCCGCCACTATGCCACCAAGGCCAAGAACGCCCAGGAAGCGCATGAGGCGATCCGCCCGACCGACCTGTTCAACCGGCCCGCGCGCGCCCCCGCTGGCGACGCCGACAAGCTGTATGCGCTGATCTGGAAACGCACCGTCGCCAGCCAGATGGCCAGCGCGCGAATGGAACGCAGCAGCATCGACATGCTCGACGATGCACGCACCACCGGGCTGCGTGCCACCGGCCAGGTCATCCTGTCGCCGGGCTTCCTCGCCGTTTATACCGAGACCAACGAGGATCTGCCGTCGGACAGCGACGATGACGAAGGCCGCCGCCTGCCGCGGCTGGTGCAGGGGGACCGCTGCCAGGTCGCCGGGGTCGAGGCCAAGCAGCATTTCACCGAGCCACCGCCGCGCTTTTCCGAGGCCTCGCTGGTCAAGCGGCTCGAGGAGCTCGGCATCGGCCGGCCCTCGACCTATGCGGCGATCCTGCAGACGCTACGCGACCGGTCGTATGTGCGGGTCGAGAAGAACCGTTTCTGGGCCGAGGAAAAGGGCCGGCTGGTCACGGCCTTCCTCGAACGCTTCTTTGAAAAATATGTCGGCTATGATTTCACCGCCGACCTTGAAACGCGGCTCGACGACGTGTCGGCAGGCGATCTCGACTATCTTAAGGTGCTGCGCGATTTCTGGGACGATTTCGAGCCCAAGACCAAGGAAATCCTCGAGCTCAAGCCGTCAGATGTCACCGTTGCGCTCGACGAATTCCTCGCGCCTATGCTGTTCCCGGCGAAGGCCGACGGCAGCGACCCGCGGCTGTGCCCGACGTGCGGCAATGGCCGGCTGAGCCTGAAGACCGGCAAGTTCGGCGCCTTCGTCGCCTGCTCCAACTATCCCGAATGCCGCTACACGCGCCAGTTCGCCGGCGACGGCGGCGCGCAGGAAAATGCCGGGCCGGTGCTGCTCGGCAACGACCCCGAAACCGGCGAGCCGGTGACGCTGCGCGCTGGGCGCTTCGGCGCCTATGTCCAGCGCGGCGATGGCGAGAAACCGCCGCGCGCGTCGATCCCCAAGGATGCGCCGGTCACCGGCCCCGATGACCTGCCACTGGCGCTGCAATTGCTGTCGCTGCCACGCACCATCGGCGCCCACCCCGAAAGCGGCGAGCCGATTACCGCCAGCATCGGCCGCTATGGGCCGTATCTCGCCCATTCGGGCAAATATGCGCGGCTCGGTTCGACGGTCGAAGTCTTCGAAACCGGCATGAACACCGCCGTCGTCAAGCTTGCCGAGGCCGCTGCCGCCGGGCCGCGCGCCCGCGGCACGATGGCACCGCTGCGCGAGATCGGTGCGCATCCGGCCAACGGCGGCATGATGAAGTTGATGGCCGGCCGCTTCGGCCAGTATATCACCGATGGCACCACCAACGCGACGGTGCCCAAGACCGAGGACGGCATGACGATCAGCCTGGCGGACGCCGCCGCGCTGATCGACGTCCGCGCCGCGATGCCGTCGAAGGGCAAGAAGCCGGTGAAGAAGGCGGCGCCGAAAAAGGCCGCGATAAAGAAGCCCGCCGCAAAGAAACCAGCTGCCAAAAAGCCCGCCGCTGCCAAGAAGGCCAAGGCGGGCTGAATCGACCTTTCCATGCGACGACCGGCTGACTAGGCTGATGCCAAGCGGGATGCGGGGGCAGCCGACGTGATCGTGCGGACACAGCGTTGAGGCAGATCCTGGTCACCTATCTGCTGGTGACGGGGATCGGTGGCGCGATCGTCGTTGCTGCCCCGACGCTCGTCATTCTCGGGTATATGTTCCTCATTTTGCCCGGCTTCCTGATGAGCCTGCTGCCGACGGCGTTTCTGTACGGCGCCATTTTCGCGCTGGCGTGGTTTCCGCTGCACGGCCACGTCGGCGACGTCGTGGCGGCAGTCATTGCGGCGCTGTTCACCGCAGCCGTCGTCTATGCAGCCCCGATTCCGGGTAATCGCGCTACCGAGGCGCGCTACCGCACCGAAATAGCCGACGACATGGTGCCGGCGACCCCGGTCGTGCTGGCGGGCCATCTGCGCATCGACCATGTCACGGCACAGGATCGCAAGCAGGTCGATGCGGCGCTCGCCAGTCGTGCCCGCTCCGGTGGCAAGCTCAGCGCCGGCGCGATCCAGCGGCTCGACCAGAAATGCGACGACCTGTGCATGGCGCTGCTGTTTCAGGACGGCGTCGAGTCCGTGACGGTCAGCGCCGACAACAGCGGCGATGCGCGGACCCTGGCGGCCGAAGCGGCAACCTTCCGGCTGGTCGAGCGCACGGGGGCGTCCTGCGTGACCTTGGTGCCGCGTGCCCTGTCGTGGTCGCTGCTTACGGGGTGGCCGGACGCGCTGCCGGCGTTGCGCAACTATTGGAAATTGCGGCTGTCGACCGATCGTTGCCTCGTGCGGGTGCCGACCCGCACCGTGCACGACGTGCAGATCGTGGCAAGCAGCCTGGTGGCGCCGCTGCCAGCGAAACCGGGCCGCTATGGCAAGGTCTTGCTGGGCCCACGAGCGATCGACGTCCAGCGCCTTGAAATCTTTGATGGCGCGGGTCGGCGGCTGTTGCGCCAGACCGGCGCCCGGCCGCAGCGGGTTACCCAGCCGTTGAAGTATACGCCGTCGGGATCGATGGAGAATTTTCACTTCGACTGGGCGGCTGGCAAGATCGGCCACCGCGATCGCAATGATTTTGCGATGGTGCCGCTGCTCGAACGCCATGCCGGGCTCGATCTTTCGGTTGATTCGGCTGGGCTGGCGGGCGGCATCCGCGATGAGCTGGCGGCTGTGCTGGCCGATCCGGCGCGCGTCGTCGAAAAACCGACTGCCGATATG
>JANOCM010000087.1:0-6810 GCA_031412175.1 Alphaproteobacteria bacterium | reverse complement strand
CATCGCCGGCGTCGGCACGATGGTCGCCGAAGTGCTCGGCGCCATCAAGATCGTCCAGGCCTTTACCCAGGAACGCCGCGAGGCAGCGCGCTTCGGCGACGCGGTCGAGGCGGCGTTCGATACCGCCAAGCGCCGCATCCGGCTGCGCGCCGGCATGACCGCGGTCGTCATCACGCTGATTTTCGGCGCGATTACCCTCGTGCTGTGGCAGGGGGCGCTCGATGTCATTTCGGGCCGGCTGACCGGCGGCACCATCGCGGCGTTCGTCTTTGCCGCTGCCATCGTCGCCGGCGCGTTCGGCACGCTGACCGAGGTTTATGGTGATTTCATGCGCGCCGCCGGCGCCAGCGCGCGGATGGAGGAACTGCTCGCTGCTCGCCCCGGCATCCGCGCGCCGGACAACGCCACGCCGCTGCCGGTGCCGGCGCAGGGCGCGCTGTGCCTCGACCATGTCACCTTCCATTATCCGTCGAAGCCCGATGGCGCAGCGCTGATCGACTTCTCATTGGATATCGCGGCGGGGGAAACCGTCGCCGTCGTCGGGCCATCGGGCGCCGGCAAATCGACCTTGTTCCAGCTCGTGCAGCGCTTCTACGACCCCGAATCCGGCCAGATCCGCCTCGATGGCGTGCCGCTGACCGCCGCCGATCCGGAAGAAGTCCGCGCCCGCATCGCCGTGGTGCCGCAGGAAACGGTGATCTTCGCCGCCAGCGCGCTCGACAATATCCGCTATGGCCGGCCATCCGCCACCGAAGCCGAAGTCTGGGCCGCCGCCGAAGCCGCCCATGCCGATGAATTCCTGCGGCAGCTGCCCGACGGCATCAACAGCTTCCTGGGGGAGGCCGGCACCCGGCTGTCGGGCGGCCAGCGCCAGCGCCTCGCCATCGCCCGCGCCATCCTGCGCGACGCGCCGATCCTGCTGCTCGACGAGGCCACCAGTGCGCTCGACAGCGAAAGCGAGCGGCTGGTGCAGCACGCATTGGAGGGCCTGATGCAGGGCAAGACGACGCTCGTCATCGCCCACCGCCTCGCCACCGTGCGCAACGCCGACCGCATCATCGTCATGGATGGCGGCCGGATCGTCGCCGAGGGGACGCACGACCGGCTGATCAAGCAGGGTGGCCTTTATGCCAAGTTGGCGCGGCTGCAGTTCGAGCAGGTGCAACCGCAGGTGGCGTGAGAACTGTAACCGTCATCCCGGGCTTGACCCGGGACCCAGTTTTTATGTTGCGCCGGATTTGGTGACAGAGAAACAGGGTCCCGGGTCAAGCCCGGGATGACGGTTGAAACAGGGGTGCAGGGGACGAGGCCCCTGCCCGCCGGAGGCTCTGCTAATGCGCCGTATAGCCCCCATCGACGACCAGTTCCGCACCGGTCATGAAGCTCGATTCATCCGACGCGAGGAACACCACGGCATCGGCGATCTCGCGCGGGACGCCGAAGCGTGCTATCGGGTGAGCGGCGATCAGCGCGTCGCGCATCTCGTTGCCGTTTTCGGCGCCGTGCAGCGCGTTGGCGACCATCGGCGTGTCTATGAAGCCGGGGTGGATCGAATTCACGCGGATGCCGAGCGGCGCCCATTCCACCGCGGCGGCCTTGGTCAGCATCAGCACCCCGCCCTTTGACGCGCAATAAGCAGCGGCGTTGGGGATGGCGACCTTGCCGAGGATCGACGACAAGTTGATGATCGATCCACCATGCGCCGCCATCGCCGGCCCGGCGTGCCGCAGGCCAAGGAAGACGCCATCGAGGTTGATCGACAGGATGTTGCGCCAGGCGTCGAGCGTATGCGTCATCAGGTCGAGCGAATTGCTGCCGATGCCGGCGTTGTTGACGAGCACGTCGAGCTTGCCGAACTGCGCGACGGCGGCGACGACGGAGTTGGCCCAGTCGGCCTCGCTGGTGACATCGTGGTGCCGGAACGCGGCGCGGCCGCCGGCGTCGGTGATTTCGAGCGCTATGGCTTCGACGGCGGGGTCACGATCGGTGAGCAGCACGGCAGCGCCCTCGCGCGCCAGCCGCCGGGCGGTTTCGGCGCCCAGTCCGCTGGCGGCGCCGGTGACGAGTGCAACCTTGCCGGTGACGCGATTTGCCATGTGGGGGAGCTCCTTCTGCCGGGAGACTAGGCGTCACGGGCGAGAGCGCAAAGAAAAAGCGCGGGCAAAGCCCGCGCTGACGTCAGACGCGTTCGGCTGGCAAAGCGCCAGCCGCCGCGCTGGCCGGTCTTGCGCGAGTCCGCGCATAACGTTGGATTGCTGCGCAATCCTGCCGTTATGCGCGGCCGCGCCGCGACCTAGTTGGCGTACGCCTCATTCCCCACAAAGCCCATCTTGGTGATGCCGGCCTGTTGGGCATCGGCCATCACCTTGTCGACGACCTCATACTTGGCCAGGCCTTCCGGGCGCAGGCGCAGTTCCGGCTGGGTCGGCATCGCGGCCGCCTGCTTTAGATAGCTGCGCAGCGTCGGTTCATCGACTTCCTGCTTGTTCCAATAGATGTTGGACAGGAAATCGATGTCGATCTGGTTGAATACCGGATCGGGCTGGTTCGGCGTATTGTTCGGCGGCGGCAGATCGAGCTTCACGGCATGGGTCTGCACCGGGATGGTGATGATGAACATGATGAGCAGCACGAGCATGACGTCGATCAACGGCGTCGTGTTCATGTCGTTCATCGGGGCGTCGTCGCCGCCCTCTCCGCCCACTGCCATAGACATGGAAACTATACTCCTGATGTGGTGCCAGGGGGCAGCGTCGCCGCCCCGCTGGAGTTAGCGCGTGACATAGCCCGGCGTTGGTTCCGAGATGAAGCCGATCTTGACGAAGCCGGCACGCTGCATCGTGTAGATCACGCCGCCGACGCACCGATACTCCATGTCCTTGTCGCCGCGGATATGGACTTCGGGCAGTTCGACCTTGGCGCCCTTGGCTTCCTGCCGCTTGATCTCGGCCTTCAGCGCCTCGACGCCGCGATCGAGCAGCTCCTGCTTGGTTTCGACCTTGGTCTGGCCCCAATAGGTGTCGCAGTTGGCGTCGACCGACAGCAGGACGTTTTCCGGCTTGGTCGTCGTCGGCAGGTTGGTCACGGTCGGCAGTTTCAACGGCACGGTCTGGATGACGACCGGGACGGTGATCAGGAAGATGATGAGCAGCACCAACATGACGTCGACGAGCGGCGTCGTGTTGATTTCCGTCATCGGGCCTTCTTCACCGTCTTCGCTCGGCGATCCGATATTCATCGACATGGGTCAAATGCCCTTTCCGGCTCGCGTAATCAGCGAGCCTGCGGCTTGACGGCGGCGGGAGCGGCGACACCGACCGGGGTTGCAATGCGCGCACCCGAAACCAGGGCACCATGAACATCGGCCGAGAAGTTGTTGAGCTTGTCGGTCACGTCCTTGTTGCGGCGGATCAGCCAGTTGTAGCCGAGCACGGCCGGCACGGCCACAAAGAGCCCGATGGCGGTCATGATCAGCGCTTCACCGACGGGGCCGGCGACCTTGTCGATCGACGCCTGGCCGGCAAGGCCGATGTTGATGAGCGCGCGATAGATACCGATGACGGTGCCCATCAGGCCGATGAACGGCGCGGTCGAACCGACCGAGGCGAGGAAGGCGAGACCGCCGGTCAGCTTCGACGACACGGCAGCGGTCGAACGGTTGAGCGCCATCGTCACCCATTCGTGCTGGTCGATCTTGTCGGTCAGGCGGCCTTCATGGTGATCCGAAGCGCGCAGGCCGTCGTCGACGATCTGCTTGAACGGCGAATTCTTTTCCAGCTTGGCGGCACCGGTCTTGAGGTCCGGAGCGGTCCAGAACTTCTTTTCCAGGTCGGCGGCTTCGCCCAGCACCTTACGCTGGTCGATGAATTTGGTGATGATGATGTACCACGACACGAACGACATGAACACCAGAACGCCAAAGATCGACTGGGCGATAATGCCGCCCTGCGTCAGTGCGGCCATCAGGCCATAGGGGTTTTCGACTGCGACGGTTTCCATTTTTATTTCCCTCGATTTATTCGATGTTCGGTTGATGTGCGGTGCGATTGACGATGCGGTCCGTCCCGGGGCCGGCTGGCGCCCGGGGCGGCCAGATTAGCGGGCGTCCGTAAGTTTCCACTTGATCGACTGCGGACGGGTTTCTGCCACCGGCTGGCCCTCGCGGGTCGCCGGGTTGAAGCGGAAACGCCGCTTGATGATGTTGCAGGTCGCTTCATCAAGCCGCGGGAAACCGCTTGACTGCGTCACCTGGCATTCGGTGACGCGGCCATCGGGAGCGATCGTGTAGGTCACCCGGGTGGTGCCGCTTTCTTCCGCACGCCGCGAGGCATCCGGGAAATCGTCGTCGGTGAAGGTGTTGCCGCGGCCCTTTGGCGTGGCTGCGGTCGGTGCGGCGGTCGGCGCCGGTGCCGGTGGTGCCGGCGGGGCCGGCGGCGTGAACACCGGCGGCTGCGGGGCGGCGACGGTGGTCTGCGTGGTGATCGTCGGCGCCGCGGTCTGCGCGATCGAAACCTCCGGCGGCGGCACATACGGCGGAATTTCGACGTCCTTGGGCGGCGGCGGCGGCGGTTCTTCCGGCGGCGGCGCCTCTTCCTTGACGTTGACGGTTTCCAGCGGCTTCACGATTGCCTTCACGACCTGCAATGCAAGGCCGGTGATAAGGGCATAGCCGATAATGACGTGCAGCACGGCCACTATGACCAGTGCAATCATCCGGTTTCTGCTCATCCCCTGATCAGCGTATGCCATGGGCGCTCCGGTACTCCTGTGAAAACAAAAATGCCGGGATCGCCGGGGGCATCCCTACCCTCAGCCCGTCAACGATCCCTCTCCAAATTCGCTTTAACCTTATCGTGGCCGACGCCGCAACCGCATAATGCGGCAAAGCGAGGGGATATCTGACGTACGAACGTCATGTTTATCGCCCATACACGCCGTTTCGGGCACATAATATTGCCGATTGCCTATCTGTTCAGGTAATGTTCCAACCGTTGCCGTCAGCCCGCTGCGGGCGTAAACCCGGGCCATGTTCCGAGTCCGACATGCCGCCCTGCCCGCCGCTCTGGCCCTGTTGCTGGGTGCCACCAGCCCGGCTGCGGCAGCCCCCGGCTATGCCGACATCGCCGACCTGACGCTGGCCGCGCCCGCGCTGGTTCGCGCCACGATCACCCGGGCCGAACGCATCGCCGACCGCGACAGCCCGGGCCTTGCCGCCGGCAGCGCGCGATTGCTGGTCACCGCCGCGGTCAACGCCTCGCTGGTCGCCCCCGGCGGGATCCCGGCAGCGCTGCAATGGCTGTGGGACGCGCCGCTTGATTCCCGCGGCAAGGCGCCCAAGCCCAAGGGGCAGGTCGTGCTTGCCTGGCTCACCGCGCCGGCCGCCGATGGCAAGACGCAGTTGGTGGCGCGAGGCGCGCAATTGCCCTGGGATGCCGCGACCGAGGCGATGGCGCGCGCGATCGCCACCGAGGCGCGATCGGGAACCGTGCCGGTCGTCACCGGGGTGAGCAACGGTTTCCGCGCCGACGGCACAATCCCCGGCGAAAGCGAAAGCCAGTTTTTCCTCAACACCAGCACCGGCAAGAGCCTGACGATGGTCGTCACCGCCAAGCCCGGCGAAGCGCGCAGCGTCGCCATCGCGCGCGGCGATGTCATTGATGAATCAGCGGCGAAGGTCGTGCCCGGCACCCTGCTGCATTATCGCCTGGCGTGTTTCCTGAAGCCCGCCCTGCCCGCCGCCGCCGGTGGCGACGATCCGGCGCTGGCAGCCGACTGGCGCGCGGCGCTGGCGGCGATCGGGGCCTGCGGGCGGAGCCCGAAACTATAGTGCGGGCGGAGCCCGAAACTGTAGCGTGGGCGGAGCCGCTAAAAGCTGCTGAGCTCGACACCCACCGCGGCGCAATCGGGATAGATATCGGGCTTGCGCGTCGACACCCGCACCGCGACGACGCCCTGGCGCGCCGCGATCAGATTGTAGATCTCGTGCGCCACGGTTTCCTGCAGGTTGAAGCGGCGGCCGGCGACCAGCGCCAGCACCGAGGTGCGCAGCACATCATAATCCCAGGCTTCGTCGACCGTGTCGCATTGCGGGAAATGCGCCGCCGACAGCCACACCTCGATATTGACGCGCAGCCGCTGCGGCGTGCCGATCTCGAAATCATGGAAGCCGATATCGACCGGCAAGTCGAAATCCTCGAGCATCACCTTGCGGCTTTTGGGTGCCAAGTCACCCGGCACCAGGCCGGCAAGAACAGGGCTGCGGGTCAGTTCATCGATCATCGGTCCACCATGTAAGCAACGTCGCGCGGCAGCCCCAGCAGGCGCTGACCACCATCGAGCGTGATCGTCTGGGCGTTGAAGGTCGGCGTGGCAATGATGAAGCGCAGCGCCGCGACAATCTCGTCGACCGCGACACCGCGCCGCAGCGGGTTCAACCCGTGCACCGCCTCGAAATTCTCGCGGCTCTGCGGCCCGCTGACGAGGGTCACCGCCGGGGCGATGCCGGCGCAGCGCAGCCGCGGCGCATAGGCGCGCGCGGTCAATTCGGTCAGCCCGGCGAGGCCGATCTTCGACAGCGTATAGGTGAAATAGTCGGGATTGAGCGCTTCGAGCTTGGCATCGAGCAGGTTGACGACAATCGCCGGGTCGACCGCATCGGCCGGGACCGCTGCGGCAAAGGCGCGGGTGATCAGCGCCGGGGCGCGCAGGTTGACCGCCATATGGGTGTCGAAATCGGCGACGGCGAAATCGTCGATCCGGTCATAGACGAACCGCGACGCCGAATTGACCAGCAGGCCGAGCGGCGGCGCG
>JANOCM010000086.1:0-1808 GCA_031412175.1 Alphaproteobacteria bacterium | reverse complement strand
CGAGGTGCTGAGCCGCGTGCTGTTCGGCAATTCGGTGACAAATTTGTCGGCCCCCGAAGCCATTCAGCTCGCCGGCGCGCTCGCATCGCTCCGCGGTGGCAGCGGCGGGCTGAACCCGATCAATGCCGTCCGCAAGGGGCTGGGCATCGACCGGCTGCGCATCCTACCCGCCGACACGACGCGCGGAAGGAAGACCGCGGTGGCGGCAGGCCAGTATATCGGCCGCAGCGTCTATGTGGAGCTGGCCACCGACGCCCAGGGCTATACCGCGACGAATATCGAAGTGTCGCTGACGCGATCGCTATCGATCCTGTCGGAAGTCGCGACGCTGGGCGGGACGAGCGCGAACTTGCGGTGGAAGAAGGATTATTAGAGGCACTTGCTGTCGCGCAAGTGTTCCTCCCTCCCCCTTGCGGGACGGGCGACTCGGCGCCAGCCGAGCGGGGTGGGGGTTTACAAGTACCGGCATGAGCAACCCCCACCCCGCTCGCGCAAGTGTGCGAGTCGCCCTCCCCGCAGGGGGGAGGGAGGGACCCCGTTGCCAAGCCGCGCCCACCACGGCAAGACACCGCCCATGCTCACCAAAGTCATCCTCACCGTCATCGGCAGCGATCGCCCCGGCCGGACCGAGGCGCTCGCCGCCGCCGTCCTCGCCGCCGATGGCAATTGGCTCGACAGCCGGCTGTCGCGGCTCGGCGGCAAATATGTCGGGTCGGTGCTCGTCGAGCTGCCCGATGACCGGCTGGCCGCGTTGCGCGCTGCCGCGGCGCGGATCGATGCCGTCGGCCTGAAGGTCGAAATCATTGCCGCCGGCGACGACCACCACAGCGGCACCGCGATGGCATTTTCGCTGATCGGCCAGGATCGCCCCGGCATCGTCCGCGAGGTCAGCGCTGCGCTGGCGCGCCTCGCCGTCAATATCGAGGAACTAGAGACCGGCACGTCGGACGGCGCCCAATCGGGGACGCGGATGTTCAACGCGGAGGCGCGGCTGCTGCTGCCGGCGGGCGTAAGCGCCGCCGATGTCCAGGCCGCGCTGGAGGCGCTTTCGGGCGAAATCATGGTCGATTTCCGGCTCGCGCCCGCCGGTTGAGAAGGGGCAAAGTCGCACCGCTTCCCCGCCATCGTGAACGCGGGCATAACAATCGCATGATTCGTTCGCTGTTGCTGTTGATCCTGTCCCTGTTGTCCGCGCCGGCGCTCGCCCAGAGCGTTTCGGAGCAGCCCCATACGCGGCTTGAAATCATCGCCGAAAGCCGCAGCCCGCAGCCCGGCCAGCCGCTCAGCATCGGGCTGCAACTGACGCCCAAGGACGGCTGGCACACCTATTGGTCGAACCCCGGCGATGCCGGCGCCGCGACACGCGTCGCCTGGACGCTGCCCGACGGCATGCCGGCGCCGCCGCCGCTGGCCTATCCGGTGCCCGACACGCTGATCGTGTCGGGGCTGATGAACTATGTCTATGCGCGGCCCAATGTGCTGCTGACGACGGTGACGCCGCCGGCGACGCTGGCGAAGGGCGCGGCGTTCACGGTCGCCGTCAAGGTCGACTGGCTGGTCTGCAGCCTTGAACAATGCGTACCGGAATCGGCGACCGTCAGCCTGCCGCTGACCATCGGCGACGGCGCCACCGACCCCGAAAAGGGCTATATGATCGCGCTGGCCCGCGCCGCGCTGCCCAAGCCGGTGACCTGGGCGGCGACGTGGAAGGCCGACAAGGGCCGTTTCGTCCTCGCCGTGCCGTTCGGGACGCCGGATACCGTGCGTGCCGCCTATTTCTACCCGCTCGAGGACGGCGCTATCGACTA
>JANOCM010000085.1:0-5742 GCA_031412175.1 Alphaproteobacteria bacterium | reverse complement strand
CTCGTCGACGATTTCTACACCAGCCTGTTCCGCTCGCTGCTGACCTTCATGATGGAAAATCCGCAGCGCATCACCCAATCGGCGCATCTGCTGTTCATCGCCAAGAATCTGGAACGCATCGGCGACCATGCCACCAACATCTCCGAGCTGGTAGCATACAGCGCCACCGGCGAACGCCTCGCCGAACGCACCAAGCGCGACGACACGGCGTCGGTGACCGGGCCGCGCAACTAAGCCGCATCCTCTCAGTTCCGGCATTGAGCGGCAGCGCGCGGCCTGTCATCTGATGCCCGGAAGGGGAGCCCGATGACCTATCGCACCATCACCGTCGAACGCCGCGGCGCCGCCGACTGGCTGACGCTCAACCGCCCCGAAGCGATGAACGCCATTTCGCTCGAAATGGTCGGCGAGCTGGCGGATTATTTCGGCAAGAAGTTCGACGATCGCGATTGCCGCGTCATCGTCATGCGCGGCGCCGGCCGGGCGTTTTGCGCCGGGCTCGACATCAAGGACCCTGCACGCGCCGATCCTGCCGCCGTGCCGTTCGGCGGCGGCTATGGCTTCCAGGGGCATCTGGCGGACGTGTATATCCGCATGCGCCGCTGCCCGCAGCCGATCGTCGCGCTGGTCCATGGTGCAGCCTGCGGCGGTGGGCTGGCGTTCGCGCTGGCGGCCGACATCCGGATCGCCGGCGAGAGCGCCCGCATGAATGCCGCCTTCATCCGCATCGGCCTGTCGTCGTGCGACATGGGGGTCAGCTATTTCCTGCCGCGGCTGGTCGGCGCTTCGGTGGCGGCCGAACTGATGCTGACCGGGCGTTTCATCCACGCCGCCCGCGCGCTCGCGACGGGGCTGGTGTCCGAAGTCGTCGCCGATCCCGATCTCGAGGCGACAGGGCAGGGCTATGTCGCCGACATGCTCGCCGCTTCGCCGCTGGGGCTGCGGCTGACCAAGGAAGGCCTTGCCATGGCGATCGACGCGCCGAGCCTCGAGGCGGCGATGGCGATGGAAAACCGAAACCAGACCTTGTGCGCGCAAAGCCAGGATTTCGCCGAGGGCCTGCGCGCCTTCATCGAAAAGCGCACCCCCGTCTATACTGGCCGCTAACAGGAGCTCTCCGGATGACGCACCCCCGCTACCCGCACGTCTTTACCCCGCTCGATCTCGGCTTCACGACGCTGAAGAATCGCATCCTGATGGGGTCGATGCACACGGGGCTGGAGGACATCCCCGGCGGCTTCGAACGCCAGGCCGCCTATTTCGCCGAGCGCGCCCGCGGCGGCGTCGGCATGATCATCACCGGCGGCATCATCCCCAACCATGAAGGCGGCGGCGGCAGCAAGCTGTCGACGCTGGAGGAAGCCGCCGACCACCGCATCGTGACCGAGGCGGTCCACGCCGCCGACCCCGACGTCAAGATCTGCATGCAGATCCTTCACACCGGGCCGCTGGCGATGACCCCCGACGCGGTGGCGCCATCGGCGATCCGTTCGCGCATCGGCAAATATGTGCCCAATGAATTGGATGAGGACGGCATCGAAAAACAGTTGAACGACTTTGCCCAATGCGCCGCGATGGCCAAGCTGGCGGGCTATGACGGTGTGGAGATCATCGGCTCGGCGGGTTACCTGCTCTCGGCGTTCCTCGTCGAAAAGACCAATTTGCGCACCGACCAATGGGGCGGGCCGTTCGAAAACCGCATGCGCTTCCCCGTCGAGGTGGTGCGCCGCGTCCGCGCCGCCGTCGGCGCCGACTTCATCGTCATCTTCCGCATCGCCGCGATGGACATGCTCGAAGGCGGCATGGCGTGGGACGAGGTGGTGACCCTGGCCAAGGCGGTCGAGGCCGAGGGCGTCACCATCATCAGCACGCATTTCTGCTGGCACGAGGCGCAGGTGCCGACCATCGCGACGATGGTGCCGCGCGCCGCCTTCGCCGGGGTGACCGGGCGGCTGCGCAAGGAAGTCGGCGTGCCCGTCATCACCAGCAACCGCATCAACATGCCGGCGGTCGCCGAAGCCGTGCTGGCGCGCGGCGACGCCGATCTCGTCTCGATGGCGCGGCCGATGCTCGCCGACCCCGATCTGGTGCGCAAAGCAGCTGAGGGCCGAGAGGACGAGATCAACACCTGCATCGCCTGCAACCAGGCCTGCCTGGACCATACGTTCGGCGGCAAGCTGACGAGCTGCCTCGTCAACCCGCGCGCCTGCCGCGAGACCGAGCTCAACTATCCCCCGGTCGCGCTGGTGCGGCGCATCGCCGTCGTCGGCGCCGGGCCGGCCGGCCTCGCCTATGCCGTCACCGCCGCCCAGCGCGGCCACCAGGTGACCCTCTATGATGCCGGCCCGCGCATCGGCGGCCAGTTCAACCTCGCCGCGCGCATTCCGGGCAAGGAGGAGTTCAGCGAAACGCTGCGCTATTACGGCCGCATGATCGAAAAGCTCGGGATCGACCTGAAACTCGACACCCGCGCCGATGCGGCGATGCTGACCGGCTATGACAAGGTCGTCGTCGCCACCGGCATCACCCCGCGCCAACCGGATGTGGAGGGCATCGATCACCCCAAGGTCGCCAGCTATGTCGACGTCATCATGGGGCGTGCCAAAGTCGGCAAGACTGTCGCGATCATGGGCGCCGGCGGCATCGGCTTCGACGTCGCCGAACTGATCACCCATGAAGGCACGTCGGCGGCGATGGACATCGGGGTGTTCGCCAAGGAATGGGGCATCGATTTCGCCAACCACCCGCGCGGCGGCGTCACCGGCGTCGTGCCTTTGGTCGCCCGCGCCGACCGCGAGGTGACGCTGCTGCAAAGAAAGGCCAGCGCCCCCGGCAAGGGCCTCGGCAAGACCACCGGCTGGACCCACAAGCTGACCCTGCAACGCCGCGGCGTCCACATGATCGGCGGCGTCGACTATCTGCGGGTGGACGACGACGGCCTGCACACGCTGGTCAACGGCGAACCGCGGCTGTTCGCCGTCGACACCGTCATCGTCTGCGCCGGCCAGGTGCCGCTGCGCGCGCTCTACGACGAACTGGTTGCGGCGGGCGTCTCGGCCGAACTCATCGGCGGCGCCTATGAAGCGATGGAACTCGACGCCAAACGCGCGATCAACCAGGCATCGGAGCTGGCTGCGGTGGCGTGATCGGCTGCAGGAAAGTGGCGGAGTCGGAGGGATTCGAACCCTCGGATCCGGTTACCCAGATCGGCAGTTTAGCAAACTACTGGTTTCAGCCGCTCACCCACGACTCCGCGCGAAGGCGGCTATAGCGGGGTCCTTCGCCCCTTGGCAACTGCATAAGCGCCGGATCGGCATGCAGGTTCAAACGCCATTGCGGACCTTGCCCGCTTTGGTCGAGCCGTCCTTGTCCAGATCATACTTGCCGCTGAGGACATTGTACTGCGCCTCATAGATCGGGTCGGCGCTGCGTTTGGGCGGCTCGAGCTCGCCGCGCTTGTCGGCCTTATCCCATCGCTGGATCGTCAGCGTGTGGCTCCCCAGATCGACGAACAGGTCGAATGCCGTGTCGGTATTCACCGTGTCGATGAACAGGAAGCTTGGCAGCGCCTTATTGGTGCTGGCGCCAAGCTCGGTGAGGGCCGACCGCAGCGAATAATGCGACGCCCCTTGCGACTTGCGCATGTTGGCGCCGACGAACATCACCTTTTCGATCGTCGTGGTGATCAGCGGTTTCATCTTCTTGGCAAAGTTGCTGATCGCGACCGTGGCGTCGAGGCTGGCGGTGTCGTCGTCCCACATCGAGACATGGCCGCCGACCACCGTCCCACCCGCGAGGAACACCGTGATCGTCATGCAACTGTCGACGTGCGGATAGACCAGAATGTCCTGGTCCTTGGCGGTAACCCGGCAGTCTGCCGCCGATACCGATGGTTCGACGCAGACGACGTAGTTGACCATGCCCCGGCTCCCCCCGACTGGCGCAAGCCGGCCGCGCAGCATAGCAGCAGGGTCGTTTCGAATGGCTTAATCAGCGCCCGATCGAGGCATAGGCAATCCCGCGCCGCGCCATCTCGTCGGGGCGATAGACGTTGCGCAGGTCGGCGATCGCCGGCGTCTTCATCAGGCCCTTCACCCGGTCCATGTCGAGCGCGCGGAACGCGTCCCATTCGGTGACCAGCACGGCGACATCGGCGCCGGCGAGGCAGGCATAGGGGTCGGCGGCATAGTCGACGTCGGTCAGCACCTGCTTGGCCTGGTCGGTGCCTTCGGGATCATAGGCGCGGATGCTGGCGCCGGCATCCTGCAGCGCCTGGATGACGGCGATGGCGGGCGAATCGCGCATGTCGTCGGTGTTGGGCTTGAAGGTCAGCCCGAGCACCGCCACCGTCTTGCCGCGGACATCGCCGCCGGCGAGCGCGATGACCTTCTTGGCCATGGCGCGCTTCCTCTGGTCGTTGACCGCCGCGACGGTCTCGACGATTCGGATCGGTGCGCCGGCGTCCTGCGCGGTCTTGACCAGCGCCAGCGTGTCTTTGGGGAAACAGCTGCCGCCATAGCCGGGGCCGGCATGGAGGAATTTGGAGCCGATGCGGTTGTCGAGGCCGATGCCGCGCGACACGTCCTGGACATTGGCACCGACCGCTTCGCAAAGATCGGCGATCTCGTTGATGAAAGTGATCTTGGTGGCGAGGAAGGCATTGGCGGCATACTTCGTCAGCTCCGCCGTCCGCCGGCTCATGAACAGGATCGGCGAATGGTTGATGAACAGCGGGCGATAAAGCTCGGTCATCACGTCGCGGGCGCGGGCATCCTCGGTGCCGACAACGATGCGGTCGGGCCGCTTGAAATCGCCGATGGCTGCGCCTTCGCGCAGGAATTCGGGGTTCGACACGACGGCGAATTCGGTATCGGGGTTGACCTCGCGGATGATGCGCTCGACTTCGTCGCCGGTGCCGACGGGCACGGTCGATTTGGTGACGATGACGGTATAGCACTTGATCGCGGCGGCGATCTCGCGGGCGGCGGCATAGACATAGCTCAAATCCGCATGGCCATCGCCGCGGCGGCTGGGCGTGCCGACGGCGATGAAGATCGCCTCCGCACCCGCAATGCCGCTGACGAGATCGGTGGTGAAGGTCAGCCGGCCGGCCCTGGCATTGCCGGTGACCAGCGCATCGAGCCCGGGTTCAAAGATCGGCATGACGCCGGCGTGCAGCCGGTCGATCTTGCCCTGGTCCTTGTCGACACAGACGACATCATGGCCGAAATCGGCAAAGCAGGCGCCCGACACCAGGCCGACATAGCCCGAACCGATCATTGCAACGCGCATGGCACTTCCTATCCTGGGGCGCGTGACCGGAGCCGCCGTGCCGAACCTCGTGGGGCTTGGCGCGCCGGTTAGCATGGGGACTTGCGGGCGGGAAGCCGCGACAGCATGGCTCATGCGACGTTCA
The DNA here is from genome assembly GCA_031412175.1 of Alphaproteobacteria bacterium. Taxonomy (GTDB): domain Bacteria; phylum Pseudomonadota; class Alphaproteobacteria; order Sphingomonadales; family Sphingomonadaceae; genus Sandarakinorhabdus. Next base: position 326 of record JANOCM010000085.1, on the reverse strand, counting down.
GGCGCCGGCGGCGATGAAGCGCGGGAATTCGATGGGAGACTGAGATGCGGCAGCGTGCGACGGCGGCGATCCTGATGCTGATGCTTGGGGTTGCGGCGCCGGGGCTGGCGCAGACAACGCCCGCGCCGGCCGCACCCGCCGCCGAAACCCCGGCGCCGCTGCCGCCGGAAAAGGCGCCGACCTACGCCGAGGACGATGTGCTCGGCGCTGCCGAGGATGTGTTCGGCAAGGGCGCCGAGGGCTTGGGCGAGCTGATGCGCCAGACCTTTGCCAAATACGGCCAGCCCAACGCCTATATCGTCGGCAAGGAGATCGGCGGCGCCGTG
>JANOCM010000084.1:0-4719 GCA_031412175.1 Alphaproteobacteria bacterium | reverse complement strand
GCGCGCCAAGATCGCCACCATCGCCAAGGGCGGCCCCGAAGCGTCGCGTGACCGCCACGTCGCGCGCGGCAAATTGCTGCCGCGCCAGCGTGTCGAGGCGCTGCTCGATCCCGGCACGGCGTTCCTCGAGATCGGGCAGTTGGCGGCGCACGAGGTCTATGGCGAGGATGTTCCCGCCGCCGGCATGATCGCCGGGGTCGGCCAGGTCGCCGGCAAGCTGTGCGTGATCGTCGCCAACGACGCGACAGTGAAGGGCGGCAGCTATTATCCGCTAACGGTGAAGAAACACCTGCGCGCCCAGGAAATCGCCGCGCAGAATGGCCTGCCGTGCGTTTATCTCGTCGATTCGGGCGGCGCCAATCTGCCGCGTCAGGATGAGGTGTTCCCCGACCGCGACCATTTCGGGCGTATTTTCTTCAACCAGGCCAATATGTCGGCGCTCGGCATATCGCAGATTGCCGTCGTCCTGGGCAGTTGCACCGCCGGTGGTGCCTATGTGCCGGCGATGGCCGACGAATCGATCATCGTCCGCGACCAGGGGACCATCTTCCTCGGCGGGCCGCCGCTGGTGAAGGCGGCGACCGGCGAGGAAGTGACGGCGGAGGAACTCGGCGGCGGCGATGTCCACACCCGCCTGTCTGGGGTCGCCGACCATCTGGCCGACGACGACGAGGATGCGCTGCGCATCGCGCGCAGCATCGTCGCCACCCTGCCCGTGCCCGCATCGGTGGCGCCGCAACCGGCGCGGCCGCCGCTGTTTGACGCCACCGACCTCCACAGCCTGGCACCGCTCGACACGCGCCACCCGGTCGATGTCCACGAAGTCATTGCGCGCATCGTCGACGGGTCGGACCTGCACGAATTCAAGCCGCGCTTCGGCGAAACGCTGGTGACGGGCTTTGCCCATATCGAGGGCTATCCGGTCGCCATCCTCGCCAACAACGGCATATTGTTCTCCGAATCCGCGCAAAAGGGCGCGCATTTCATCGAGCTCGCCTGCCAGCGCCGGATACCGCTGCTGTTCCTGCAGAATATATCGGGCTTCATGGTCGGCAAGCGCTTCGAACAGGAAGGCATCGCCAAGCATGGCGCCAAGCTGGTGACGGCGGTGGCGTGCGCGGCGGTCCCAAAGATCACCGTGGTCACCGGCGGCAGCTTCGGCGCCGGCAATTATGGCATGTGCGGCCGCGCCTATTCCCCGCGCTTCCTGTGGATGTGGCCCAATGCGCGCATCAGCGTCATGGGCGGCGAGCAAGCGGCGAGCGTGCTGGCGACGGTCAAGACCGGCGGCTTCAAATCGAAGACCGAGGAAGAAGCCTTCAAGAAACCCATCCGCGAGCAGTACGACCGCGAAGGCCACCCCTATCACGCCAGCGCCCGGCTATGGGACGACGGGGTGATCGATCCCGCCGACACACGCACGGTGGTGGCGCTGTCGCTGGCGGCGAGCCTGCAGCAGCCGGTATCGGAGACGCGATTCGGCACGTTCCGGATGTAAGCTGAGGTGACCCCGATCGGCACCACCGGACCCGTCTGATCCGGAAGTCGTATTCCGCGCCCGCCCGGTTGCTGGTAAAGACGGTTCACCTGAAACACATTGCGGGGTGGCGCGATGGCGACGGCAGCACTGCCGGTCATGCCGGCGGACAGGATCGACCGGTTGAGCGGCACGCCGCGCGCCGGGGCGATCGATCGCTGGATCTATGTTGTCATGGCGGTGCTCTTCATCAGCATCGTCCTCGCCGGTTTCATTCCGGACTCGATCGACAAGCTGAACGCGGTTGCCGAAGGCCGGCGGCCGTCTTTCCCGTTGGTCCTGCATCTGCACGCCGTTTTGATGGGGTCGTTCCTGGCGCTGCTGCTGGCGCAGACCTGGCTGGCGGCGACAGGCAGGATCGGCCGGCACCAGCAGCTGGGGCTGGCGTCGGCAATCATCGTGCCGGCGCTGGTCGTCGTCGGCTTCATCCTCGCGCCGGTGATCTATCAGGAAACCGCACAAGCGTTGCAGACCGCCCCGGCCGGCACCCGCGACAAGGTGCTGGCGGTGCTCGCGCGCAAGGAAAACATCCTGCTCAACCAGATCCGCATGGGCGTGCTGTTCCCGCTGTTCATCGTCATCGGCGCGCGCGCCCGGCAAAGCGAGCCCGGCCTGCACAAGCGCATGATGATCCTTGCGACCGCAACGGTGCTCGGCCCGGCGATCGTTCGCATCCCATCGCTGCCGACGACATTCCCGGTGTCGCCGCTGGGCACCGAACTCTACATCCTCGCCGCGCTGGCGCCGATGTTCGTCTGGGACAGCTTACGCAACGGCTATGTCCACCGCGCCTATCTGATCTGGCTGGGCATTACCGTGCCTTGCTTGGCGCTGACCTATGCACTGTGGAACACGCCGTGGTGGCACGCCGCGGCACGCGGGCTGCTTTCTTAGCGCGGCGCCCTTATCCGACGGCCACCCGGGGTTCCAGCCCCAGTGCGCCACCGACCAGTTTCAGCCGCCGCGACACAGCATCGCCGCGCAGCGCGGCGTGGCGGGCATCCAGCCGCAGCACCACCGCATCGCCGTCACGCGACAGCGTGCTCGCCACCAATGCTGCCGCGGTGCCGCCGCTCAACCGCTGGCCGAGGCGCAGCGCCAGCCCCCAGGCACGAGCGCGGGCGAGAAGTTGTGGCGATGCCAGCCGCGCCAGCAGCGCCAGAATCGGCGCGTTACCGCTGCCGCCGAAGCAAAAATGCAGAGCCTGCGCCAGCGCCGCGCGTTCGGCCGCCGTCACCGCCACCCAATTGCCGTGCAGCGCCGCATCGACGCCGCGTTCGGCGCGGAAATCCGGGTGCGCGCGCCAGGCGATGTCGCTGAGCAGGCAGACCGCCAGCCGCAAACGGCGCTCAGCCGGCGATTCGCCTTCGAACAGCCCGGCCATCCAGGCGAACAGCAGGTCGCCATGTTCGGGGAAGCGGCCCTGCCGCACGCCTTCGCTGCGCGCGGCCTCGACCAGCGGATCCAGCATTTGCACGTCCGGCGGGAGTTGCCCGAACAGCAGACCTTCGCGCAGGCCGAAGCCCGACGCGATCACCGATGATGACCCCAGCTTTTTCACCGTCGCCGCCAGCAGCATCGCCGCACCGGGCAAGGATTGCAGCCGCGATGTCGAGATGTTGGGCACCGCGCGCAGCGTCGCCAGGTCGACCTGGGTCAGGCTGCGGACCAGCGACGCCGGCGCCTCGGGCGGCATTTCATACTGGTGGACGATTGGCAGCGGGTGGCCAGTCTGGTGGATATGGACCTGCGCCAGCGCCCGCCAGCTGCCGCCGACCATGTAGAATGGCAGGCCCTTGCCCGCCGCCGCCCACCCGACCTTATCGAGCGATTTCTTGATAAAGGGCGCCAGCGCGCGCCGGTCGCGCTTGCGCACGGCGTCGAGGCGGAGCGAGCCGATCGGCAGCGAAATCCGGTCGTGCGCCTCGCCGCCAGCCACGCGGATCAACTCGAGGCTGCCGCCGCCGAGATCGCCGACGACACCATCGGCATCGGGGATGCCGGCGATAACGCCGAGCGCCGCCCCGCGCGCTTCGGCCTCACCGCTTATGGTCTCGATACGCAACCCACATTCACTTTCGACGCGCGCAATGAAATCATCGGCATTTTCAGCCTCGCGCACGGCTGCCGTTGCCACGGTGCGCAGCGTCATGACGCCCATCGCCCGCGCAAGCGCGGCAAAGCGTACCAGCGCGGTTACCGCGGTATCCATCGACCCGCGCCCCAGCCGACCGTTGGCAGCGAGGCCGCGGCCCAGCCCGGCCATGACCTTTTCATTGAACAACGTCGCCGGAATGCGAGTCAGCCCCTGGTAGACGACGAGGCGCACCGAATTCGAGCCGATGTCGATGATGCCGATCAGGCCCGTCGATTCGGGTGCCGGCTCAACGGCTTCAAGTTGCAAGATGCTCGCCACGCCGTCTCCGGACCCTGAATGCGCCTGCTATGCCCGAAGCCCGCGCGCCCGCAAAGCGCCGATCATGGCCTTGATGTCAGGAAACGCCGGCGGCATCCGCAGCGTCGCTGGCGGCATCGCTGTTGATGCCCCGATCGTCACCGCGGTCATCCTCGTCATCCAGCACCAACCGTGGCACCTTGCCACTGGCCTTGAGCGATGCGCCCCGCCCCGACAGCGACGGATTGGTCATGAAATAGCGGTGCAGGTTGAACGCCGGGTCCTGGCCGCGCAGCCGGCGATAGCTGCCGTCGCTGCGCAGCCGCCAGCTCTGTTCGGTGTCCTTCAAATTGGCGACCATGACCTGGTCGAGCACCTGGGCGTGGACCGTGGGGTTTTCGATCGGCACCAGCACCTCGACGCGGCGATCGAGGTTGCGCGGCATCCAGTCGGCGCTCGAGATATAGAGCTTGGCCTGCGGACTGGGCAGTTCGGCGCCATTGCCAAAGGCAAAGATGCGGCTGTGTTCAAGGAACCGCCCGACGACCGAGCGGACATGGATGTTTTCGGAAAGCCCCGGCACGCCGGGACGCAGGCAGCAGATGCCGCGGATGATGAGATCGATCTGCACGCCGGCGCTGCTTGCCTCGTACAATTTATCGATTATGCCGGTATCGACAAGGCTGTTGAGCTTGACCCAGATTTCCGCCGGGCGCCCGGCTTCGGCATTGGCGATCTCGGCGTCGATCAGGCCATAGATCATGTCGCGCATGGTCAGCGGCGCCAT
>JANOCM010000083.1:0-2482 GCA_031412175.1 Alphaproteobacteria bacterium | reverse complement strand
CCGCGCGTCATCGTCTGGCCGTTCGGCGAATACAACGAAATCGCCGTCGCCGCCGCCAGAAAAGCCGGCATGCCGATCACGCTCGCCGAAAACGATGGCGTCAACGATGCCCGCAGCGACCTCGCCGTCATCGACCGGCTGATCATGACCGACGACCCCGAAGTGCCGGCATTTGCCGAGATCATGACCACCCTGCGGGCCGACCGGCCGCAGCGGGTGATGCACGTCGACCTCGATTACATCTATGATCGCGATGCCGCGCAGCAGCGCCGCAACCTCGATGCGCTCGTCAACCGCGTCGCCGCCAGCGGTGCCACCACCGTTTATCTGCAGGCCTATTCCGACCCCGATGGCGACGGCAACGCCGACGCGCTGTATTTCCCCAACCGGCATCTGCCGATGAAGGAGGACCTGTTCGGCTATGCCGCTGCCGCGCTGAAGAACCGGGCCGGGGTCAAGGTCTATGCCTGGATGCCGATGATGGCGTTCAAGGCCGATCTGCCCGCCGACTGGTATGTCAAGGAATGGCGCGATGGCAAGGTGCAGACACCCGGCCACATCTACACCCGCCTGTCGCCCTTCGTTCCCGCCGCCCGCCGCTGGGTCGGCGACCTGTACGAGGATATCGCCAAGTACGCCGCCTTCGACGGGTTGCTGTTCCACGACGATGGCATCTTGTCTGATTACGAAGACGCCTCGCCCGCTGCCCTCACCTACGGCCGCAAGGCCTGGGGCCTGTCGACCGACGTCGCCACCCTGCGTGCCACCCCGGCGTCGCGGCTGGCCTGGGCGCACCACAAGACCGAGATGATGGCGGCCTTCACCGATGAACTCGCCGCCCGGGCCCGCATCTATCGCTCGTACATCAAGACTGCCCGCAACATCTATTCGCGCCCCATCCTCCAGCCCGATGCGGAGGAATGGTACGCCCAGTCGCTCCCCGTCTTCCTCAAACACTATGACTTCGTCGCGGTCGAGGCGATGCCGACCATGGAGGAAGCCACCGACGGCGACGCCTGGCTGCAGCGCTTGGTCGCCCAGGTCCGGCTCATCCCCGGCGCCATCGACCGCACCGTGTTCGAGCTGCAATCCGTCGACTGGCGCAGCAAGCAGCCCGTGGCCGCCATCGCCTTCGCCGGCCAGATCGCCGTGCTCAAGGCCGCCGGCGCGCAACACATCGGCTATTACCCCGATGACGTCCACACCAACACGCCGCAGCTCGCCATGCTGCAGCAGTCCTTCGCGCTGGCCAAACAGCCGTGACCGAAGCCCTCACCCTCCTCGGCGCCGGGCTCGACACCGTCCGCCACGCCGCCCATCACACCCTCGATGGCATGCGGCTGATCTTCTACTACCCGCTCGTCATGGCCTACGTCTGGATGATCGGCGCGGTCATCTTTTACGTCCGCAACGAACGCGGCAAACCCGATGTCTATGGCCCCCTGCCCGTCCTTGCCCGCTACCCTTCCGTCGCCATCGTCATCCCCTGCCACAATGAAGGCGACAATGTCCGCGATACCATCGCCTTTGCCGCCCGCCAGAATTACCCCGACTTCGAAATCATCGCCGTCAACGATGCCAGCCGCGACGACACGCTCGCCATCCTGACCGACCTTGCCGCCCGCACCCCCAACATGCGGGTCATCAACCTTGCCACCAACCAGGGCAAGGCGATGGGCATGCGCGCCGCCGCCATGCTGTCCGATGCGGAGATCATCGTCGGCATCGATGGCGACAGCCTGCTTTCTCCCGAGGCCACCACCTGGCTCGTCCGCCACTTCGTCGACGATGCCAGCGTCGGCGCCGTCACCGGCAACCCCCGCGTCCGCAACCGCACCACCCTCCTCGGCCGCATCCAGGTCGGCGAGTTTTCCGCCATCGTCGGCATGATCAAGCGCGCCCAGCAGGCCTATGGCCGGATCTTCACCGTCTCCGGCGTCATCGCCGCCTTCCGCCGCGATGCGCTCGCCCAGGTCGGCTACTGGTCGACCGACATGGTCACCGAAGACATCGACATCAGCTGGAAACTCCAGCTCGGCGGCTGGCGCATCCGGTTCGAGCCCAACGCGCTCTGCTGGGTCCTCATGCCCGAAAGCGTCAAGGGCCTGTGGAAACAGCGCGCCCGCTGGGCCCAGGGGGGTGCAGAGGTGATGATCCGCTACCTCCCCCGCATCCTGCGCTGGCGCAACCGCGCGCTCTGGCTGCTCGCCGCCGAATATTGGGTCTCCGTCGTCTGGGCCTATCTCCTTGCGCTCGCCATCGCCGCCGCCGTCGTCCACATCATCGAGCCCGATCCCTTCGGCTGGGCGGTGGACTTCATGCCGCGCTGGTTCGGCGTCCTCCTGTCGATCACCTGCCTGTTCCAGTTCGGCACCAGCCTCGCCATCGACAGCCGGTACGAAGCCCGCGCCGGCGGCCTCGGCCGCTATTATTTCTGGATCATCTGGTACCCCATCGCCTATTGGGCCATCGGCGTGTCGAC
>JANOCM010000082.1:0-9773 GCA_031412175.1 Alphaproteobacteria bacterium | reverse complement strand
TCATCGCGCTGCTGATCGGAATCGCGCGGACAGGCGATCCCACAGGCAAGCAGTGCCGCCTGAACGAGGCCCGAGCAATCGATGCCGTCACCGGTCCGACCACCCCAGAGATAGGGCGTGCCGAGGAAGGCGCGCGCCACGACGATCGCGTCGACTCGTACCGCGGCGATATGACGATTGTGGACAAAGCCGCCGCCGGTAACGGCCAGAAAGCGATCGCCGACCGTGCCGGAAAGACGGGCGCCAAAGGGCAATTCCATCAACACCGGCGCCTTGATGTCGGCGGCGGCGAACACCGGCGCGATCCGCGCGGTGACACGGTGTTCCGGCGCCGGCCCGGGGTCCGCCAAGACGGCCGTCGGGACCCATCCGATATAGCGATCGACGCCGCAGCGTCCCCATGACCAATCGCCGGCAACCTCGAAAACCTCGAAATCCTCGCCGTAGAGCAGTTCGCTGACCGCGACCGTCTTGCCGTCCCCCGTATTTCGGATTGCGACGCGTGGCACCGCGCAGCGCATCGCCACCCCGGCGACGTAGCGCGCGGCGGCGACCGACCCGGCGAGCCCGACCTCGACGAGGTCGGGCCGCGCCACGTCGCGCCGCGGATCAAGCGTGGGTCGGGGTCCGCTCAGCCGCGGTGACGGCAGTTGCCCGTTCATTGGTCGTGCCGTCGATCATCGCGGCGAAATCGTCGAGAAATGCCTCGCCCTGCAAGGTCAGGTCGACAAAGACGCTGCGGCGATCGCGCTCGTCGCGACGGCGGCGGACAAGGCCAAGCGCCGTCAGGCTGTTGAGCGCCCGCGTCACCACCGGCTTCGATACCATAAGTCGTGCCGCGAGGCCCCGCACCGTATGCGGGCCCTGTTCCTGCCCGGCAACAAGCAGCAACGCCATTTGGCGATTGGTCAGATCCGGCTGGCCGGACTGGACATAACGCAGCAGCGTGCCGCGCCATTCGCCGAGCCGTTCGTGGGTCTTGCCATTCTTGTACATCAACACACTCCACCAAATTCGCTTGCACCTCGATGAAACTCCGGGGTGCCGAACTGGTGAAACGTAGAGGATTGGGCAATCGTTCCATCATTACATCGAATTTCTGGCGGCGAAGCGAATCTTTATGACCGCCCAGGCGGCGCGCAGCCCAAGCGCCTCGCCACCCCGCGGCCGCCCCGGCCGCGCCGACGGCGACCAGGCAAATGTATCGAAATGTGCCCATGCAATCGCTGCCGGCACAAAGGCTTCGAGGAACAACGCCGCGGTGATCGCCCCGGCAAAGCCGCCTTCTGGGGCATTGTTGAGATCGGCGATCGACGATTTCAGCATGTCGCGATAGCCCGGCCACAGCGGCAGCCGCCACAGCGGATCGCCGGTCGCGACGCCGGCCGCGGCGAAATCGGCGGCAAGGCCATCGTCATTGGCAAAGAACGCCGGCAGCTGCGGCCCCAGCGCCACCCGCGCCGCACCGGTCAACGTTGCAAAATCGATCAGCAAATCCGGCCCATCCTCGACCGCCAGCGCCAGTGCATCGGCAAGGATCAGCCGGCCTTCGGCATCGGTGTTGGTGACTTCGACCGACTTGCCGGCGCGCGTCGCCAGGATGTCGCCCGGTCGCATCGCGTCGCCGGAAATGCTGTTTTCGACCGCCGGGATGATCAGCCGCAGCCGCACCGGCAGGTCGGCCTGCATCACCAGCCGCGCCAGTGCGAGCGCGTGCGCGGCGCCGCCCATATCCTTCTTCATCAACGCCATGCCGCTGCCCGGCTTGATGTTGAGCCCGCCGGAATCGAAGGTGACGCCTTTGCCGACAAGAGTCAGCCGGGGGTGCGACGCATCGCCCCATGTCATGTCGATCAACCGCGGCGCGCGGCTGGCGGCGCGCCCGACAGCATGGACGGCGGGAAAATTCGCCACCAGCAGCGCCTCACCCTTGGTGATCTCGACGGTAGCGCCAAAGGCCCGCGCCTCCGCGCTGACCGCGTCGGCGAGTTCAGCCGGGCCGAGATCGGCCGCCGGTGTATCGACGAGATCGCGGACCAATGCCGTGGCCGCGGCCAGCCGCACCGTCTCGGCAATGCCACCGACATCGGTGGTCAGCAGCACGCGCGCACCGGCGTCGCCATTGCCCTTGCGATAGCGATCGAAGCGATGCTGGGCGAGCAACCAGCCCAGCCCGGCGGCACCGAGCGCGCCCGCAAGGCGGTAGCGACCGGCCGGCAGCTTTGCCGCCACCGCCGCCAACCCCCAGGGACCGTCCTCGACTGCCGCCACCGCCGACCAGTCGCCGGGGCCGTCGCCGGGCAGCAATGCAACGCTGTCCGCCGCCGCCTTGAAACCCTGCGCCGCGACGAACACTCGCGTCCGCTCGCCCTGATCGCGCAGCCAGGCGTCGAGGCCGTCGGTAGTGAGCAGGGTCAGCGGGGTGGCAGGGCCGCCATCATCGGCGATCAGCAGCGCGGAAAAATCGGTCATGGCATTGGTGTAGCGGAACGGCGGGGCCGGCGTCACGGGCTGAATGGGCGCAGTCACTGCGCTGGCTCAATAGGCGTCGGACGTCAGCACAACCCGATCGAAGCGCCGCGCATTTAGATCCTCCGGGGTGATCCAGAACTGGTAGACGCCTTCGCCGAAGAAATGGCCGATGCCGTCGTTGCTCGAAATCTCCAGCAGCAGCAGGTGCGTCGCGGCGCGATCCCATTGATTGCCCTGCACATCGGAAGCCAGCGCCAGCATCCGGTCGGGCGTACTGATGTGAAAGCCGCGCTCGGTCCGCACCGCCAGCGCGTGGCGCCCATGCAGGCGCCGGGCCACCGCGTCCGGCACCCGCGCCGCCGCTTCGGCCGAAGCCGCCAGCGAAGCCTCGATCGCCAGCGTGATCGAATCGACAAGGCCCAGCAATGACACGTCGTGGCGGTCGGCCAGCCATCGCCAGCAGGCGTCGCTGCGATCGGCGGGGACGGCATCGAACGGCGGCTCGGCCTGTGCCGCGTCGAACCAGTCTTGCGCCTCGCCCGCAACCGCGTCGAAAAAGGCGGTGCGTTCGGCGGCCGGCATGTCCTTGAATTTGAAGTCGTTGCGATCGCCACGCCGGCGCTCGACCGTTTTGAGCATCCGAGCGGCAGCAATCTGCACCGCGCGCCAATCCTGCGGGTAGTTGGCGAACGGCCGCACCATGGTGCGATAGACCGGGCTGATCTCGCGCACTGAAATGGCATCCCAAGTCACCGGCTCACCCTGTGCCGCGATGATCTGCCCTTGGAAATCGGTGATTTCGGGCAAGTCATAGGGATTGCCGGACGCTTCAGCGTCGGCGTCGTCGCCCTCGCCAGGTGTAAAGGTCACGGCCACCGGCTGAAACGGCCAGCGCGGCAGGGTGGCGGGGCAATCCGCCAGCGCCGGCGCCCAGGGCCAGTGAAAGCAGGCTTCCTTGCCATAGGCCGGCCCCAGGTCGGCCGGGACAGCGACCGGCGCCCAATCGCCGGTGCGGGCGTTGCTGTGGATGATACGGCACCCGCCGCCTTCGCCCCATTCGAGATCGAGGAAGACGTGCAGCACGCCATGGTCGGGCAGCAGGCCCAGCCGCGCCGCCGCCGGCACCTCGCCGCAATCGATCTGCAGCAGGAAATGCAGCGGTCGCGATGCGCCGTCGGCACGCGCAGCGCGGGGCCAGGCGAAACCGGCCGGCGCAATCGGCACACCGCCGAAAAAGCTGACATGCTCGTCATCATGCGGCGGCGGGAAATACTTCCGGAAAACGACGGCCTGGCGGGCGGCTGCGCGAATCGCCGGATCGATTCCGGTCGGCCCGGCCGGGATCGCGGCCCTGGCCCCTGCGACCGGCTGCAGCGCCGCCAACGCCTTGGCGAGCGCAGCGTCGGTACTTGCGGCGCGCTCGGGAACGGCGCCATCGCTGCGCAAGGGTTGCCGGCCGGGCGCGGCGCTCGCCACGGTAGCAGCCGTGTGAGGTTTTGCCCGGAATCGGAACCGCGCGACGAGCACGGCGATGCCAAGGCCGAACGGAACCAGCGCGTTTCGCGACCCGAGGACCGTGAAGCGCCAGCCGGTAGCGGTCTCGCTGACCGCCAGCGCAAACACCAGCACGAACAGCGTCACGAAAAACGCGCCGACGGCGCCGAAAAACCTGCCCACCTGCACCCCCCGATGCGCTGCTGAACCCCGTCTTGCGCTGCTGCCTTACCCCGAGATCGGCACGCCGAACAGGTCGGCGTCATCTGATTCCTCGATACGGACCCGAACGATATCGCCGACCGCGATTCCGCCAGCGTCGCGCAGATGCACCTCGCCATCGATTTCCGGTGCATCGTACTTGCTGCGCCCCGATGCGCCGCCTTCGTCGTCCACCACATCGATCAGCACGTCGATGTCGCGACCGACCTTCATCGCCAGCCGCGCTTCCGAAATCGCCGATTGCGCCGCCATGAAACGGTGCCAGCGTGCTTCCTTCAGATCCTCCGGCACGGCGCCGGGCAGCGCATTGGCGGCGGCGCCTGCGACCGCTTCATATTTGAAGCAGCCGGCGCGATCGATCTGCGCCTCGGCCAGCCAGTCGAGCAGATACTGGAAATCCGCCTCGGTCTCGCCCGGGAAGCCGACGACGAACGTGCTGCGCAACGCCAGGTCGGGCACCAGCCCGCGCCAGCGCCGGATGCGATCGAGCACCTTGGCGTCGTTCGCCGGCCGCCGCATGGCGCGCAGCACCGACGGGCTGGCGTGCTGGAACGGGATGTCGAGATAGGGCAGCACCAGCCCCTCGGTCATCAACCCGATCAGCTGGTCGACGTGCGGATAGGGGTAGATGTAGTGCAGCCGCACCCAGGCGCCGAGCTGCCCCAGTTCGCGCGCCAGGTCGGTGATATGAGCGCGCAACTCGCGGCCCCCCAGCGTCGACACGGCATGGCGCAGGTCGACGCCATAGGCCGAGGTGTCCTGCGCGATGACCAGCAGTTCCTTCGTCCCGCCCTGCACCAGCGCCGCCGCCTCGCGCAGGATGGCGGCGGGCGGCCGGCTGGCGAGATCGCCGCGCAGGCTCGGGATGATGCAGAAGGCACAGCGATGGTCGCAGCCTTCGGAAATCTTCAGATAGCTGTAGTGGCGCGGCGTTAGCTTGAGCCCTGCGTCGGGAATCAGGTCGAGATACGCCGATTTCACCGGCGGCGCCGCATCGCGCACCGCGTTGACGACATCGTCATACTGCTGCGGGCCAGTGATCGCCAGCACATCGGGGAAGCGGGCGCGGATGCTGTCGGCTTCATGCCCCATGCAGCCGGTGACGATGACCTTGCCATTTTCGGCCATCGCCTCGCCGATGGCATCGAGGCTTTCGGCCTTGGCGCTGTCGAGAAAGCCGCAGGTGTTGACGATGACGACATCGGCGCCGGCATAGTCCCCCGACAGCGCATAGCCATCGGCGCGCAATTGCGTGAGGATCCGTTCGGAATCGACCAGCGCCTTGGGGCAGCCGAGCGAGACCATGCCGACCTTTCGAGCCGGCGCGAGCGTGCGCGGGGCTGTATCGAGGGTAAGTGTCATTGCGGCGCCATACGCGACGGCGGCGCGCCTGTCACCGTCAGCGCCCGCCGATCACCCGCACCGGATCGACCGGCGCACGCCCGCGGCGCAATTCGAAATGCACTTGCGGTTCGGTCACTGCGCCGGTCTCGCCGGCGCGGGCGATGATGTCGCCCTGCGCGACGCGCTTGCCGCGCGCCACCAGCAGCGCCTCGTTGTGGCCATAGGCGGTGACCCAGCCGCCGGCGTGCTTGATCAGCAGCAGATTGCCGAACCCGGGGATGGCATCACCGGCATAAGCAACGACACCATCGCCCGCGGCGCGCACCGGGGCGCCGGCGCTGGCCTTCAGATTGACACCATCGTTGAAGCGCCCGCCCGGCTTGGCGCCGAACCCCGAAACGATGCGGCCGTCGACCGGCCAGCGGAATTGCGGCGCCTCGCCAGCCAGCTGCGGCAGCGGCTGGACAACGGCCGGAGGCTTGAGGCCGGGCTTCGACGCAGATTTCGGCGTCGGTTTTGGCGCGGGCCCAGGACTGGCCGCCGGCTCGCCGCCGGTAATGATGTCGTCGATCTTGAGATCAAAGGCGCGGGCGCGTTCCTCGACGCTCATGGCCGCGAGTTGGGCCGCCGCCTGCCGCGCACTGGGCAGCAGCAAGCGGTCACCGACTTCGAGCACATAGGGCGGTTTCAGGCCATTGGCCGCCGCCACCTTGCCCCAGTCGACGCCATAGGCGCGGGCGATGGCGATGCCGGTTTCGCCGGGCTTGACGGTGTGCAGCCGGCCGCCGGGCGTTGTCACGGCATCGGTGACGACCTTGCGCGCCTGCCAGGCGGGTTTCGCCACGACCGCCAGCGGGCGCTTTGCCGTTGCCGGCGCCGGCGCACGGCGATCGGCCGGGACACAGGCTGCCAGAGCAAGGCAGGCAACGAACATCAGGCGGCGCAACATTCCTCGCGCTTTAGGCGATGCGCGCCGGGCAAGCCAGTGCCGGCGGTGCCTTTGGGGGCAGCCGCTGCCACTTTTGAGGCCATTCCATACCCCCTTTGGAGAATATAATTATTTGTAACTACAGCGTAATTTTCTCTTCGGCGAACAGGGGGCTCTCCTGGCGTGCCCCGCGGGGGAACGCATCGCAGCGTCACGTCCGAAGGAGACCATGCCATGAAATTCCGCAATTTTGCCTTGCTCGGTGCCGCCTTGCTGGCGTCGGCGATGCCCGCGAACGCCGCCGTCGGCTATGCCGATACCGTCATCGGCTATTTCAATTCCGGCGAAGGGCCGTTCCCGGGCCCGTACGGCGGCCTGTTCCCGGGCAGCTTCCCGGTGCCGGTGTCGACCTCGGTCGTGCTCGGCCCCACGGCGGCGGTCGCCGATTTCCTGTCGCTGCCGCGCGGCAGCTTTGTCACCGTCGGTTTCACCGATGAAACCGTGATCGATGGCGTCGGCAACGACATTTTCATCGGCGAAGTCGGTGCCAGCAACGAACGCGCCGATGTTTTCGTATCGTCCGATTTCATCAACTTCGTTTTCCTTGGCACGGCGCTCGACAGCGGCTCGACGGCGTTCGACCTTGCCAGCATCGGCTTTCTCAACCCGGTCCGCGCCGTGAAGATCGTCGGGCTCGACAATTTCGGCGGGTCGCCGGGCTTCGACGTCGACTTCATCCAGGTGCTGCCCGGGTCGATCGGCAATGCCGTGCCCGAGCCGGCGAGCTGGGCCATGCTGATCGCCGGCTTCGGCCTGACCGGGGCGGCAATGCGCCGCCGCGCCGCGGCGACAGCATGAGCCTTTGGCAATCGGCGAGCAGGGGCGGCAGGGCAACCTGCCGCCCCTGCTTCGAGATTACCATTCTTTAACGGCGGGTGTCGGTATAGGTTACAGATGAATCGGTACGTAACGGTTTTAACGTAGTCATGTCAGCGGCTTGGCATTGAACCGCGATTGGCCCGGATTTTGCAAGTCGTTCTCCGTAGTCGGTAAGCCACCCTGCTTGCCACTGAATGGAGACTCCCGAAAATGACGATGATTTTGCGGCCCGTGCTCGCGCTTGCCCTGGCCATTGTCGCCGCGACCCCGGCGGCGGCTGTCGTTGAGACGTTCGCCACCTACACCGCCGTCGGCGGGGGCAACAACGTCCGTTATGTCAATTCCGGCACCAGCGCTTCCCGCACGACCGATGCCTTGTACTATACGATCTCGACGAATGGCGGCACGACGCCGGGCGCTGCCACCGTCAACTTCAGCTTCCTCGAACCAAAGCTGGCACCGTTCATCACCAACGTGTCGGCGCTGTACACGCTTAACGCCTCGTTCGCCAAGAACAGCCCGGCAGTCGGCGCGACGACCTTCAGCCAGGATGGTCTCTCTGGCAGCTTCTCGTTCGTCTCGACGAGCGCGATCACGGTTTCCGGCCCCGGCCTGGTGACGACAACCTATGCCGCAGGTTCCAATCTCTTGTCGGGAACCTTTACCGGCGGCTCGCTGCTCGGCACCATCAACGGCACCGCTGCTGCGACCTTCGCCTCGGGCCCGAACGGCCCGAGCTTCACCTACACGTCGGACTTCCTCAACTTCCGGCCCAATGCCAATTTCGATCGCGCCACCTCGCTGACGGCGATCAATCCGCGCCTCGTCAAGGCCGCCAATGGCGCGCTGCGCGGCTTCCGCGCTGTCAACAGTGGCCAGTTCTCGTCGGATCCGGCCCCGCTCGCCGCTGCCGCCGCAGTGGTGCCCGAACCCGCCAGCTGGGCGATGCTGGTCGCCGGCTTCGGCCTCGTCGGCGCCTCGCTGCGCCGCCGCGTCCGCGCGATCGCCGGCTGAAACGAGCGGCGGTTTGAAAAGAGGCGGCAGGCTGCGACCTGCCGCTCTTTTTCGTCACTCTGCCAGCGTCGCCAGCGCCGATTTCAGTGCCGCCATCGTTTCATAATGCGTCATGTCGAGATGCAGCGGCGTCACCGAAATGCAGCCCTGATGCATCGCCTCGAGGTCGGTATCGCGCAACGGCGTGACCTTCTCCTTGCCATAGCCGTGCCAGTAATAGGGGAACCCGCGCGGATCGGTGCGTTCGACGAGCTGGATATTGCCGTAGTCACGGAAGCCCTGATGGGTCACGCGCACGCCCTTCACCGCCGCAGCAGCCACGGGCGGGAAATTGATGTTGATCAGCACGCCCGCCGGCCAGTCGATCGTCTGCACCAGCCGCAGCACGGCGGCGCCATGCGCGGTCGCAGTGCTGAAATCCTCCATGCCGACAGTGTAATCGGCCATCACCTGTGACAGCGCGATCGAACGGATACCCGCAAGGCAACCCTCCATCGCCGCCGAAACCGTGCCCGAATAGGTGACATCCTCGGCCAGATTGCCGCCGCGATTGACCCCCGAAAGGATCAGATCGGGCTTGGCATCGCGCATCACCGCGCCCAGCGCCAGCATCACGCAATCGGTCGGTGTGCCGCGCACCGCGAACCGCCGCGGGCTGATCTCGCGCAGCCGCACCGGCTGCGACAAGGTCAGGCTGTGGCCGGCACCCGATTGCTCCTCTGCCGGGGCAACGACCCAGACATCATCGGACAATTCCGCCGCAATCGCCTCCAGTGCGACAAGGCCGGGGGCGGCGATGCCGTCGTCGTTGGTCACCAAAATTCGCATCAATCAGTCCTCAAGTCGGTCGCAGTTCGGTAAGCCCGCCCATATAGGCGTGGAGCACCTGCGGGATCCGCACGCTGCCATCGGCCTGCTGGTTGTTTTCAATGAGCGCCACCAGCGTCCGCCCGACCGCGAGGCCCGAGCCGTTCAGCGTGTTGACGAAGCCGCGCGTGCCCTTTTCGCCGCGCGTTTTCACCCGGGCGTTCATGCGGCGGCCCTGGAATTCGCCGCAATCGGAGATGCTGCTGATCTCGCGATAGCAATCCTGGCCCGGCAGCCAGACCTCGAGATCATAGGTCTTGCACGCCGAAAAGCCCATGTCGCCCGTGCACAGCAGCATCCGGCGGTACGGCAGGCCGAGGTTTTCGAGGAGGGTTTCCGCCGATCGCACCATGTGATCATGCTCGGCGGTCGCCTGTTCGGGCGTGCAGACCGCCACCAGCTCGCATTTTTCGAACTGGTGCTGGCGGATCAGCCCCTTGGTATCACGGCCGGCGCTGCCGGCTTCGGAGCGAAAACACGGCGTCAGTGCGGTCAGGCGCAGCGGCAGCGTGTCGTCCTCGATGATCGACTCGCGCACCAGGTTGGTCAGCGA
>JANOCM010000081.1:0-4140 GCA_031412175.1 Alphaproteobacteria bacterium | reverse complement strand
TGCTGCTGTTGCTGCTGCTCGCCGCTTGCGCCGGGCCGCGGGTCGCGACGCTGCCGAATGCCGCACGGCCGCCGGTCATCCTCGTCTCGATCGACGGGATGCGCGCCGATTACCTCGACCGCGGCGTGACGCCGAACCTTGCCGCGCTCGCTGCCGCCAGCGTGCGCGCGCGGGCGATGCGGCCGAGCTTTCCGTCGCTCACCTTCCCCAACCATTACACCCTCGTCACCGGGCTGCGCCCCGATCGCCACGGCATCGTCAACAACAGCATGGAGGATCCGGCGATCCCCGGCGTCAAGTTCACGCTCGGCAACCGCGACGCGGTCATCGACCGGCGCTGGTGGGACCAGGCCGAGCCGCTGTGGGTGACAGCGGAAAAGGCCGGGCTGAAGACCGCGACGATGTTCTGGCCGGGGTCGGAAGCCGACATCCACGGTGTGCGGCCGACGACCTGGCTGCCCTTCGACAGCAAATTGCCCAGCGACGCGCGCGTCGACACACTGCTCGGCTGGCTCGACGCGCCGCAGCGGCCGGCGTTCCTGACGCTCTATCTCGAAACCGTCGACCATGACGGGCATGAATTCGGCCCCGATGCGCCGCAGACGACGGCGGCGGTGGCGCTTGTCGACGCCCAGATCGGGCGGCTGCGCGCCGGGCTGCAGGCGCGCGGGATCGCTGCCAATATCGTCATCGTGTCCGATCACGGCATGGCAGCGGTGTCCGCCGACCGCGTCATCCGCGTCGACGAACTGCTACCAGCGACGAGCTTTCGCTTCATTACCGGCGGCGCCGTCGCGGGCATCGTGCCGGTGGCGGGGCAGGAGGCAACGGTCGAAGCCGCGCTGCTGCGCCGCCACGATCACATGCAATGCTGGCGCAAGGCCGAAATCCCGGCGCGGCTGGCCTATGGTCGCAACCCGCGCGTGCCGGCGATCGTCTGCATGGCGGCGGTCGGCTGGATGATTTTCGGCGCGCCACCGAAGGAGCCAGTCACAGTGAAGGGCATGCACGGCTATGATCCCGCCGCCCCCGAAATGGCCGCGACATTCATCGCCGCCGGCCCGGCCTTCCGTCCCGGCGTGATGCTGCCGGCGTTCGACAATGTCGATGTCTATCCGCTGCTGATGCGACTGGCGGGCCTGAAGCCGCTGGCGTCGGATGGCAGCATCAGGCCGTTGCGGCGGGCGCTGCGCTGAGCGTCAGCGCCCCAGCATCGACCAGCGCCTGCGCCACCCGGGCATTCTCGACAAGCAGTGCGTGGAGCGAATCGAGCAGCCGCTGTGATTCGAGCAAGCCGCCCTTGTTGGCCAGCGCACCGCGCGGCCCGATCAGCAGCCGGTCTTCGGCGATCAGTTCGTTGACGATGCGGCGGACATTCTCGCGTGGCAGCCCGGTAGCGGCGGCGATGGCGCGGCGCGAGATATAGCCGATGACGGCGCGCGGCATCCGTGCCGTCCCGTGCCACTCATCGGGCAGCGCCGGATCGCGCAAAACCGCTGCACCGTGGCCGTGCCGTCGTCGAGCGCTGGGGGCGGCATTGAGCGCCCCCGAACACGACGACTGTTGCGATCCCAGCCGGCGCCGGGCCATCGGCGGCAGCGTGCTTGCCGGTATAGGCATTGCGGCGGGGTTGTCCGCGCCGGCGGTTGCCGACGCGGCTGCACCGGCAGCCGCGCTGGCCACGACGTCGCTGAGCAAGGCGGCGCGCGATGCCATGACGCCCGATGGCGTGATCGATGCAATGCTCGCCGGCAACGCCCGGTTCCTGTCGGGCACGCGGCGCAATCGCGATTTCCTTGCCGAAATGCACGACACCGCCAGCGGCCAGTATCCCGCCGCAGTCGTGCTGTCGTGCATAGATTCCCGCGCCGCGGTCGAGGTGATCTGCGATCTCGGCATCGGCGATACCTTCAATGCCCGTGTCGCCGGCAACGCCGTCAACGACGATATTCTCGGATCGATGGAATATTCCTGTGCCGTGTCCGGCGCCAGGCTCGTCGTCGTGATGGGCCATACGTCGTGCGGCGCCATCAAGGGCGCCGTCGACAACGTCACGCTCGGCAACCTGACGCTGCTGCTGGCGCGATTCAAATCGGCGATCATCGCAACCCCCGAAACCGGCGATCGAACGACGGCAAACCATGGTTTTGTCGATGCGGTGGCGCGGACCCACGTCAAGCAAACCGTCGAACTCGTCCGCGCCCGCAGCCCGGTGCTCGGCGCGCTCGAGACGGAAGGCAAGATCAGGATCGTCGGCGCGATGTACGACATCGAAAGTGGACGGATAACGCTGATCTGACCCGGCGCGGAAATTGGTCGTGAAGGTCAGGGACCGCAAGGTTTACAAGAATATCGTTCCGGGCTGATAATCGCTGCGCGAAGCTGGCTGGTGGAATCATGATGCGCCTTGTGACAATGGCCTTTGCGGCGCTAATTGTGGCGGCACCGGTGCTGGCCCAGACGGCATCGCCGCCCGAAACATTGTTCCGCAACGTCCGTGTCTTCGATGGCAGCGGTGCGCCGCTGTCGGCGCCGACGGATGTGCTGGTGCGCGGCAATGTCATCGCCGCGATCGGCGCTGGCACCACAGCGCCGAACGCGACCATCATCGAAGGCGGCGGCCGCACGCTGATGCCGGGGCTGATCGACGCCCATACCCACATCATGTTCGCTTCGCTGCCTGAGGTGGCGCTGCTCACCGCCGACATCGGCTTCGTCAATCTGGCGGCAGCCAGGGCGGCGAATGAAATGCTGCTGCGCGGCTTCACCAGCGTCCGCGACCTCGGCGGGCCGGTGTTCGGGCTGAAACGTGCCATCGACACGGGGCTGGTCCAGGGGCCGCGGATCTGGCCGTCGGGGGCGTTCATTTCGCAGACCGGCGGCCATGGCGATTTCCGCCTGCCCAACGAGCTGCCGGCCGCGCCCGACGCGATGTCCTATGCCGATCGCATCGGCGCTGCTGCCATTGCCGATGACGAGGCGAGCGTCCGCAAGCGCGCCCGCGAACAACTCGCGCTCGGCGCCACCCAGATCAAGATGATGGCCGGCGGCGGCGTGTCGTCGAACTATGATCCGCTCGACGTGACGCAATATACCGAGGCCGAATTGCGCGCCGGGGTCGAAGCCGCCGAAAACTGGGGCACCTATGTCACCGTCCACGCCTATACGCCGCGCGCCGTGCGCCAGGCGATCGCCGCCGGGGTGAAATGCATCGACCATGGCAATCTGCTCGACGATGCGACGGCGAAGCTGATGGCCGAAAAGGGCATCTGGTGGAGCCTGCAGCCGTTCATCGGTGAATCGCGCTATCCCGAAGGCTCGCCGAACCGCGCCAAGCAGCTGACGATGTTTGCCGGCACCGACACGGCCTATGCACTTGCGAAGAAATACCGGATCAAGACCGCCTGGGGCACCGATTCGCTGTTCGACGCCGAAACCGCGCGGCAACAAGGGCAGGACCTTGCCAAGATGACGCGCTGGTACACGCCGACCGAAGTGCTGGTGATGGCGACTTCGGGCAACGCCGGGCTGCTGGCGCTGTCGGGGCTGCGCAGCCCCTATGCCGGCAAGCTGGGCGTGGTGGCGCCGGGGGCTCTCGCCGATCTGATCCTCGTCGATGGCGATCCGGTGAAGGACATCAGCCTCGTCGCCGATGCCGCCAGGAATTTCCTCGTCATCATGAAGGACGGCAAGGTCTACAAGAACATGGTGTCACGCTGACTTGCCGGGCGGTGTGACGGCCTGTAACGCCGGGGCCGCAATGACCTCCCCCGCCAACCAGACTGCCCGACGCACGGCGATCGTCACCGGCGGCGCCAAGCGCATCGGCGCGGCGCTGGTCCGCGCGCTCGCCGCCGATGGCTGGCATGTCGTCATCCATTGCCACACGTCGGTTGCCGAGGCCGAAGCGCTGGCCGCGGAAATCGGCGCCGCGACGGTGGTCGCCGCCGATCTCGCCGACCCCGATATCGGCCGAATCATCGTCGATGCGGCTCACGCCGCGCCGCCGCTCGGCCTGCTGGTCAATTCGGCGTCGCGGTTCGTCTATGACCGGATCGACGATTTCGCCGTCGCCGATTTCGACACCCATATGGCGGTCAACCTGCGCGCCCCGGCGCTGATCACCCGCGCCTTTGCCGC
>JANOCM010000080.1:0-1797 GCA_031412175.1 Alphaproteobacteria bacterium | reverse complement strand
GGGCATCGTCGCCTGCACCCATTCCTGGTCGCGGGTGTTGTTCAATCGCATCGCGATGATGGTGCCGCACTGCGCCAGCGTGCCTTCGGCGACATCGGATGGCCGCTGCGTGATCAGCCCCAGCGACACGCCGTATTTGCGGCCTTCCTTGGCGATGCGTTCGAGGATGTTGCGCACCGAACTGCCGACCGCGATGTCCTTCGACGGCACATAGCGATGCGCTTCCTCGCAGACGAGCAGGATCGGGCGGCGCTTTTCCTTCTCGGTCCAAATGGCGAAATCGAAAACCAGGCGCGACAGCAGCGCGACGACGACATTGACGACTTCCGACGGCACGCCCGACAGGTCGATGATCGAGATCGGCTTGCCATCGGTCGGCATGCGCAGGATGCGCGCCAGGAAATCGGCCATGGAATCGCTGGCGAGCTTGCGGTTGAACATGAAATTATAGCGCGAGTCCTGCAGGATATCCTCGATCTTGCGCTTCAGCCGTAGATATTTCGGCAGTTCGTCGGCCTGTGCCAGCATGCCCATCTGCGCCTGCAATTCACCCAGCAGGTCGCCGATCAGATAGGGCACCGGGCTGTCGACGGTGAGGTGCGGCAGCGCCGTCGCCACCGGATTCTTGGCCCGCGCCGCCAACAGGCATTTGGCGAGAATGTCCTTTTCGCCTTCGCGTTGCGCACCTTCGCCGGTAACGAAAACCTCGCAGGTTTCCTCGAAATTCATCAGCCAATAGGGCATGTCGAGATTGTCGACGTTGAAGATCACGCCCGTCTCGGCAAACGCCTTGGCATATTCGCCGTGCGGATCGAGCATCACGATATGCCCGCGCGGCGCCGCGGCGACGATGCGGTGCAGGATCAGCGCCGTGGCCGTCGATTTGCCGGTGCCGGTCGAGCCGACAATGGCGAAATGCCGCGACAGCAGCGCGTCGATGAACAGCGCTGCCTTGACGTCGGTGGTCGGATAGACGGTGCCGATCTCGACATGGGCGCGGCTGTCGGTGGCGAACACCGCGGCCAGATCGTCGCGCACCGCGGCGATGACCGGGTCGCCCGATCGCGGATAGCTGGTGACGCCGCGGCGGAAATTGCCGAAACTGCGGCGCCCGGTGGCATCGCCTTCGCCCAGGAAGTCGATGTTGACGATGACGCTGGTGCCGTCGGCAGGGTCGCGCCGCATGTCGCGGACGCTGCCGAGCAGCCAGCGCGGGCCGACGCGGATCTTGACATGGCTGCCGATGGTGCCCGACCGCTGCGTGGTCAGGTCGTCGCTCGCTGCCAGCGCATCCATCGCGGTCAGCGACAGCCGCGCGACGGCGAGGCCGAAGCCGACATCGTCGATGACACCGATCGCCACCTGCGCCGCCGGGCGCGCATCGTTGGCGCTGCTAAAGTCGGTCATTCGGCCCCCCGCCTGTTCCGAACCTCGATACCACGATTAGAAGAAAGCTTGAATCCCCGTCTGTGCGCGGCCGAGGATCAGCGCGTGGACATCGTGCGTGCCTTCATAGGTGTTGACCGCCTCGAGGTTCATGACGTGGCGGATGACGCCATATTCGTCTGAAATGCCGTTGCCGCCGTGCATGTCGCGCGCCTCGCGGGCGATGGCCAGCGCCTTGCCGCAATTGTTGCGCTTGAGCAGGCTGATCGCTTCGGGCGCCAGCTGGTGGGCGTCCATCAGCCGGCCAGCAGCGAGCGCCGTGCACAGGCCAAGGGTGATCTCGGTCTGCATGTCGGCGAGTTTTTTCTGCACCAGCTGCGTCGCCGCGAGCGGCCGGCCGAACTGCTTGCG
>JANOCM010000079.1:0-2613 GCA_031412175.1 Alphaproteobacteria bacterium | reverse complement strand
GCAGCCCGACGAGTTGCGGCAGGAACCACGCCGAGCCCGCCTCTGGCACCAGGCCGCGACGAGCGAAGACGAAGCCGAATTTCGCCGTGTCGGCAGCGATGCGGATGTCGCAGGGCAAGGTCAGCGTCAGCCCGACGCCGGCGGCCGAGCCGTTGAAGGCAACGATGGAAGGCTTGCGGCAGTTCATCATGGCGCGGACGAAATCAATGTCCCGGCCATCGCCGCTGCCGAAATTGCCGGCCCCCGCCCCGTCGGCGGTGTCGAAGCTGCCGGCCCCCGCCGAGACATCGGCACCGGCGCAGAACACCCGGCCGCGGGCGGTCAGGATGACGACGCGGATCGCGTCATCGGCGTCGGCCGCGTTGAAGGCGGCGGTCAGTTCGGCGCCCATTTGCGCGGTATAGGCGTTCATCGCGTCGGGACGGTCGAGTCGAATCCACAGGATCGGGCCTTCGGTGGCGAGCTCGACAGTGCTGGGAATGGTGACGCGCTCCGCTGGTTGCGGAGCATTGTTGGCCGACGGGTAGATGGCGGTAGCTGCCGAGTGTGGCAGGTCGGTTGACGGCCCTAGTTGACGACGGCCGCCTGCATGGCTTCGAGCCGCGCAACGGCCTTTTCGTCATTGGCGCTGCGCGCTGCGGCGAGATCGACGGCAACCTTGGCCGGATCGATGTCGCCGACCGGGATTGCCGCCTCGGCGAGGATGGTCAGGCCCTTGTCGTTGACCTCGGCAAAGCCACCATCGACGAAGATGCGGCGGGTCAGCGTGTTCGAATCGGCCTCGTAGATGGCGATGGCGCCGGGGCGGATGGTGCTCATCAGCGGGGCATGGCCGGGCAGCACGCCGAAATCGCCCTCGGCGCCGGGCACGACGACCATCGCGGCGGTGCCCGATTCGAGCCGGCGTTCGGGCGAGACGAGTTCGAAGTGGAAAAGATCGGCCATCTTATGTCCTTCTCCCCTCCCTGACAGGGAGGGGTCGGGGGTGGGTTCTTTGTCGTCCGGGGCGGTCTCTGCGGTGCAGAGTCACGCTCCCCCGGCCCCTCCCTTTCAGGGAGGGGAGAAGAAGGCTTACGCCGCTTCGGCAGCCAGGCGCTGCGCCTTGGCGACGGCGTCCTCGATCGTGCCGACGAGGTAGAACGCCGCTTCCGGCAGGTGGTCATATTCGCCGGCGACGATCGCCTTGAAGCCCTTGATCGTATCGGCGACGTTGACGAACACACCCGGGGTGCCGGTGAAGATTTCGGCGACGTGGAACGGCTGGCTGAGGAAGCGCTGGATCTTGCGGGCGCGGCTGACGGTCAGCTTGTCCTCTTCCGACAGCTCGTCCATGCCGAGAATGGCGATGATGTCCTGCAGCGACTTGTACTTCTGCAGCACTTCCTGGACCGAACGCGCGACGTCGTAATGTTCCTGGCCGACGGTGCGCGGCTCCAGAACGCGGCTGGTCGAATCGAGCGGATCGACGGCCGGGTAGATGCCGAGTTCGGCGATCGAGCGGCTGAGCGTCGTCGTCGCGTCCAAGTGGGCGAACGAGGTCGCCGGTGCCGGATCGGTAAGATCGTCGGCGGGGACGTAGATCGCCTGCACCGAGGTGATCGAACCCTTGTTGGTCGAGGTGATGCGTTCCTGCAACGCGCCCATGTCGGTGGCGAGCGTCGGCTGGTAGCCCACCGCCGACGGGATGCGGCCGAGCAACGCCGACACTTCCGAACCGGCCTGGGTGAAGCGGAAGATGTTGTCGACGAAGAACAGCACGTCCTGGCCTTCGACATCGCGGAAATATTCGGCATTGGTCAGGCCCGACAGGGCGACGCGGGCGCGCGCGCCCGGCGGCTCGTTCATCTGGCCAAAGACCAGCGCGACCTTCGAACCTTCGCTGATCGGGTTGCCCTCGGCATCCGACGCGATGACGCCGGCTTCGAGAAATTCGTGATAAAGATCATTGCCTTCGCGGGTGCGTTCACCGACGCCGGCAAACACGCTGGTGCCGCCATGGCCCTTGGCGATGTTGTTGATCAGTTCCTGGATCAGCACGGTCTTGCCGACGCCGGCGCCGCCGAACAGCCCGATCTTGCCGCCCTTGGCATAGGGGGCGATCAGGTCGATGACCTTGATGCCGGTGACGAGGATGGCGCTCTCGGTCGACTGGTCGGTGAACAGCGGTGCCTCGGCGTGGATCGGCATCGTCATCGCGGCGTTGACCGGGCCGCGCTCGTCGATCGGTTCACCGATGACGTTGAGGATGCGGCCGAGCGTCGCCGGGCCGACGGGGACGCGGATCTGCGAGCCGGTGTCGGTGACTTCCTGGCCGCGGACGAGACCGTCGGTGGCGTCCATGGCGATGGTGCGCACGGTGTTTTCACCGAGATGCTGCGCGACTTCGAGAACCAGGCGGCGGTCGCCGATCTTGGTTTCCAGCGCCGACAGGATGGCCGGCAGATCGGTATCGAAATGCACGTCGACGACGGCGCCGATGACCTGCGAAACGCGGCCGATGTTGTTGGTGGTATTGGCCATGTGGCGTGCTCCTTAAAGCGCTTCGGCGCCCGAGATGATCTCGATCAATTCCTTGGTGATCGCGGCCTGTCTCGTGCGGTTATAGGTGATGGT
>JANOCM010000078.1:0-1944 GCA_031412175.1 Alphaproteobacteria bacterium | reverse complement strand
CCTTTGCCAGCAGCGCCTCGCGCGCCATGAAGGCGATCGACAACGCGATCACCGCCTCCACCGGCGGCACCGGCACATGGACGACATCAAAGAAGGCGAGCGCCAGCGACAATGAGTGCCCGATGGTGAAGACGGTGATCAGCAGCAGTAGCGTGCGCCCGCGCGTCAGCAGGCACAGGCACAACACGAAGGCGAGGTGATCCCAGCCGCCGAGAATGTGCAAAAAACCCTGCCCGAGAAAATCGCCGGCGACGGTGAGGAAAGCGCGCGCCGCCGCCGCGGTGGCGCCAACCGGCAGCACGACCCCCGCCTCGCCGGCCTGGAGCTGGCGGCTCTGCTGGCTGCCCATGGCCGATGATGTGTAGGCGGCGCCATCGACCAGCCACGGCGTGGTGATGATATCGTCGCGCGCCAGATCGCGTTCACAGCGAATCGTATAGGCCAGTCGCGCCCGCCCGGCCTGGGTCTGGCGGCTGGCATCGATCTGGCGGCAGCCGGCCGGCCAGCCGATCGCGGCGGTGGTCGCCACCGCCTGCGGCAGGCTGACGATCAGTTCATGGGTGCCGGGCTCCTCGCCGGGCTGGAAGCTGTATTCGCCAAGGTTGAAGACATCGGCGCGTGCCGGCGCCGCCACGGCCAGCACCACCGCCAGCAGCAACAGCGCGAAAGCGCCGAATTTCGAGGCGCCGAGCATGCTAACCTTCCACATCGATCGCATATTTCGCTTCCATCTTGCGCACCGCCGCATCGACCGCGCCGGCAGACTCGGCGGCCATCATGTCCTGCCGCACCTGGTCGCGGACGTCGGTATAGCGCATCAACTGCTGCGGGTTGCGCGCCAGAACCTTGATGAAATGCACGCCGCGCGGCGAGGGAATCGGTCCGATCCACGTACCCGGCGTCGCCTTGCGCGCAGCGCTGACGAGTTGTGCGCCGAACATGCCGCGCAGCATCGATTCGCCGTAATTCGGGAAGTTCCGCCCCATCCAGAAGTCATCGCCATCGATGCGATCGCCGCGGTTGAGCGCGGCGAGGATCGCCTCGGGCGCCTCGGGCATCCGCGCGAAAAACACCTGCGTCAGGCTGATCTGCGGTTCGGCACGATAGAGGTCGCCATGTTCCGAATAGAAATCGAGCAGATCGGCCTCGCTCGGCGTTTTTGGCGCGCCGGCGATCAGGAAGCGCAGCCGGTCGACAAGCCGCGCCCTGGTGGTGCGATCGGTCAGGTGCATGCCGCGCGTCACTGCCTCGCGGAACAGGATTTCATCGGTGACATAGTCGTCGACAAGCTTTTTCCGCGCCGCCGCATCGGGCGCCCGGCCGGTCATCAGCTGGTAGTTTTCGGCAAGACTCGCCTGGGTGGCAGCCGACACCGCGATGCTGTTGCCCTGCCGCCCCAAGGCCCAGTAAACGCCGAACAGTAATGCCGCCACGGCAAGGAAAATCGCCAGCGGGTCCCTCAGCACGCGGCTCACGATTTGGTTTTCCGCACCGGATAGGGTGGCAGGCCGTGATCGGTCGTCAACGGGCTGAGATGATGTTCGCCGGTCAGCCCACGCTTGCGCATGGCGAGGCCGGTCAGGCATTCGCGAATGATGCGGTTCGAATTCAACGCGCTGGTATAGCCCGGATCGACCAGCGGGTTGGTTTCGACGAGTTCAAAGCCGACGACGTTGGTTTCGGCGCACAGCCGGCGGACGATCGGCAGCGCCTCGCGCATCGTCAGCCCGCCGGGTTCGGGGGTGCCGGTGCCGGGCATGAATGCCGGGTCGAGGACATCGACATCGAAGCTGATGAAGATCTTTTCGGGACCGTCGCGTGCCTCGCGGACGGCGCGGTCCATCACCGTCTTCCAGTCGGTTTTCTCGACCTCGGCCATCGGGTGATAGCGAAAGCCCTGCTCGCGCATCCATTGGAAGCTCTTGGCGTCGGGCCAATAGCCGC
>JANOCM010000077.1:0-23465 GCA_031412175.1 Alphaproteobacteria bacterium | reverse complement strand
GGGCCGTCCTGGCGTTCGGCGAGCGGCAGGTCCTCGCGCAGCCGCCACAGCGCCGCCGCCTGGGCGCCCGATGCCGCCAGCGTTGCATCGGCAATCTCGCCGGCGGCGAGCGCGACCGCCAGCCCGTCGGCGAGCACATCGTCGAGGCTGGGCGGCCCGGCGAGTTCGACCAGCACGTGCCAGGCGTGGCTGCCGGCGACCGGCGCGCGCAGCCCCTGGTGCTGTAGCAGCAGTTGCAAGCCGATGTCGGGCAGCAGTTCAAAGCTTTCGACCTGCCCGCCCGACGCGCTGCGCAGCCGCGCCAGCAGCGCCAGCGCGCGGTGCGGGCCATCGCCGCCCTCCCCCAGCCCGACCCACGCCACCGCGCGGTGCACCGGCGCCGGTACCAGCCGCAGCGCCACGGCGGTGACGATACCCAGCGTGCCCTCGCCGCCGATCAGCAGCTGTTTGATGTCATAGCCGCTGTTGTCCTTGGCGAGGCCGGTCAGCTGGTGCAGCACCTCACCCGACGGCAGCACCGCCTCCAGCCCCGCCACCAGCGCGCGCATCGTGCCATGCCGCAGCACCTGGACGCCGCCGGCGTTGGTCGACACCAGCCCGCCGATGGTGGCGCTGCCCTTGGCGCCGAGCGACAGCGGAAATTCGCAAGCCACGGCATGGGCGGCGGCGTGGACGTGTTCGAGGATGGCGCCGGCCTCCACCGTCATCGTCAGGCCGGCGGCATCGACCGCGCGGATCGCATTCATGCGGTTGAGGCCGACCAGAACCGCCGCGCCATCAGCATCAGGGATGCCGCCGCCGACCAACCCGGTATTGCCACCCTGGGGCACCAGCGCCACGCGGTGTGCGCCCGCGGTCCGCACGACCGCCGCCACTTGGTCGACATGGCGCGGCAGCAACAGCAACGGCGAGGCGCCGTGGAAGCGCCCGCGCCAATCGGCCAAGCGCGGCGCCAGCACATCGGGGTCATCGCTCCAGTTGCCATCGCCGGCCGCCGCCTTCAACGCGTCCAGCGCGGCTAGTGATGGCGAATGCAATGTCATGGCGTGGGCATAGCTGCTGAGGCCACAGGCCGCAAAGCCGGGGCGTTGACGCATCGGTGGAGAACCCTAAGGTCGCACCGGGTTCACGGCGGGTTCAACCGTTGGCACGCAACGAAACGGCGGGATGAATTGCCGGACAGACATCGAATTCGGGGGCACGGCGGCTTGACGACGTGGGCGCACGCCCTTGCCGCAGCAGTGGCGTTGCTGGCGGCACCGGTGCTTGCCGCGCCGGACCGGTCGGGCCGCGCCGTGCCGCCATCGGATGGCGGCTTTGCCGCGGATTGGACCCGGATGCCGGCCGCTCGCGGGGGCACCGTCGAGATGCGGCCGTTTCCGCCGCGGCAGGGCCGCAACCGCTGTATCGCGATGTCGGGCATGGCCGGTGCGCAGCTGTTCGGCGACAGCGCGCTGGAGCTGAGCATGCGCGACGGCCGTCGCTACCGGCTGTTTTTCGAGCGCGAATGCCAGGCGCTGAGCTTTTACCAGGGGTTCTATTATCGCCGCGCCAGGGCCGGGCAGATCTGCGCCGGCCGCGATGCGATCGGCGCAAGATCCGGCGGCGAATGCGCCATTGCGAGCATCATCGAGCTGCGAAAGCCTCGCAAAAAGCGCTGATTCTTGCGCGTGCTAACGAAAATGTCAGGGCTTTGCACCGCCGAAACGGGCGATTCTGTTGCGAATCTGCCACAGTTCACAGCCGCATGCGTTAACCATCGTCTATTACGTGAGATAGCTGGACAAAGTCGCCAAGGGGCGGCCACACTCATCGTCAATCATGAAGGCGGGGATGCCTTCATGATCGCAGCGACACTCCGGAAACAGGGGGCGGTGCGAACGGGCATCTGGGGAGGATATTCATGCAGACCACGTCACAAATCCGTGCCGGCCTTGTCGCTGGCGTTTCGCTGCTCGGCCTGATCGGCAGCCCGGCACTGGCGCAAGCCGCCAAGACCGCCGCCGCACCCGTCGATGCCGGCATCGAAGAAATCGTCGTCACCGCCCAGCGCACGGCACAGAGCCTGCAGGACGTGCCGATCGCGATCAGCGCTTTCTCGAGCGAAGCATTGCAGCGTCAGCAGATCCAGAACTCGTCGGATCTGCAGCTGACCCTGCCCAATATCACGTTCACCAAGGGCAATTTCACCGGATCGAGCTTCACCATCCGCGGTATCGGCGATCTGTGCGTCGGCGTGACGTGCGACAGCGCCACTGCCATCCACATCAACGGCAGTCCGCTGATTGCGACGCGCCTGTTTGAATCGGAATTCTTCGATCTCGAGCGCGTCGAAGTTCTCCGCGGGCCACAGGGCACGCTGTTCGGGCGAAACGCCACTTCTGGCGTCATCAACTTCGTCACTGCAAAGCCGAACCTGTCCGCGATCGGTGCGGCTGGCGAGGTCGATTACGGCAACTTCAATTCGTTGCGTGTCCGCGGGATGTTCAATCTGCCGATAACCGAAACGCTGGGTGTACGCCTCGCCGGTTTTTACCTGAAACGCGACGGCTTCACCGAGAATCTGTTTAACGGCGAGCAGATCGATGGTCGCGACATGTACGGGATTCGCGGCTCGATTCGCTGGCAGCCGACCGAGAACACGACGATCGACTTGATGGGATATTACTTCAAGGAGGACGACGACCGTTCGCGTATCCAGAAGCAGCTGTGCCAGCGCGACCCGACTGGCGTGCTCGGCTGCCTTCCGGGCCGGCTCGATTTCGGCAAGCTGAACGGCAATTCGACATTTGTCGGCGTGTTGACCTCGCGTGAGCTGCTGCGCATCAACGGCGGGGCAGCATTTGGCGGCCCCCTGTCGTCGGCCGGCCTTGGCAGCCTGTATGGCCCCGATCCGTTTGCCACTTTCCAGGAACCGCGCGATGTCCGCCAAGTTCGGACAGCCTTCACGCCCGAATATGCCGCCGAGGAACAGCAGTACCAGGCGCGGATCGAGCATGATTTCGGTACGGTGAAGGCGCAGGTCACTGGGCTGTACCAGAAGACTGCGGTCGACAGCCGCGTCGACTATAACCTCGGCGTACAAGACCCGTCAGTCTATGCGCCCGGCCTCGCCGGCTTGCGTGGCCTCGCCGCGGGTATTCCTCAGTTCGCGCCGTTGCCGGGCATCTTGATTCCCAACGGGCAATATTGCTCATCGAACACGGAGGAGACGGGCACCGGGCTTTATGGTCCAGGCGGCGGTGTCTGCTCCAGCGTTCCGCTGACGTATGACCGTTCCAACGAGGAGCGGCGGACCTGGTCGGTGGAAGGCATCATAACGACGCAGTTCGACGGGCCGTTCAACTTCCTGCTCGGCGGTATCTATCTCGACTCCAAGCTGCCCGAGAACAGTTACTACGTGAACGGCTTCGGGATCGACTACGTTACCGGCGTGCTCGGTGCGGCAACGGCACTCGGCGCGGGCAATCCAGGCGGCTATCTCGGGACCCCGTTCTTCCGCAACAACACCGACCAGACGACGTTGAAGTCATACGGGATCTTCGGCGAAGCCTATTGGAACATCAACGATCAGATCAAGATTACCGCCGGGCTGCGCTACAACAATGATAAAAAGTTCGTGCGCGCACGTTCGACACTTGCAAGTTTCTTCGTTCCCTTCGGCACGGCTGACGCTTTCGATTCGCCGTTCGCGGCAGGGTTCGATGCCGATCCAGGGACCGTTTGCCCCGGTGCCGGCGCCTATGTACCCGGCACCGTCGGTTCACGACCCGGT
Organism: Alphaproteobacteria bacterium; assembly: GCA_031412175.1. Lineage (GTDB taxonomy): Bacteria > Pseudomonadota > Alphaproteobacteria > Sphingomonadales > Sphingomonadaceae > Sandarakinorhabdus. Next base: position 19,690 of record JANOCM010000077.1, on the reverse strand, counting down.
TGCGAAGCATATCAGGAGCGCACGGTCAGCTTTGGCGAGTTCACCGGGCGTTTTGTCATCGACTGGAAGATCAGCGATGACAATCTGATCTATGCTTCGTACTCGCGCGGCTACAAATCGGGCGGTATCAATCCGCCTCTGCAGCCAATCTTTTCGGTTCCGGAGGCTTTCGACCCGGAATTTATCGATTCGTTCGAGATCGGGACGAAGAACACCTTCCTCGACGGTACACTGCGTGCCAACTTGACAGCGTTTTACTATAAGTATTCTGCACTTCAGCTGAGCCGCATCGTCGCTCGCACCTCGGTCAATGACAACGTCGATGCCGAAGTCTATGGCGTGGAGGGCGAATTCATCATCCAGCCAACCCGCGAGCTCGCTGTGAATTTTGGTGCCAGCTATCTGCACACCAAGGTTTCTCAGGACAAGTTCCTGTCAAATCCGCGTGACCCGTCGGGTGGCCGCAGCGACACTGTGATTATCAAGGACATCACCAACGGTTCCAACTGCGCCGTCGTGCCGCGCGTCGCTGGCAATGCCGCTGGTGCGAACGGCTATGTTGCGGCGGTCAACGCTGCGCTCGGGTTGCAGGCGCCCACGGCGTTCCCGTCAGACAGCGGCCTGACCTCGACCGGCGCCTTCGGTATCTGCAGTGTCCTTTCGGGCACCAATGGCGCTTCCGCTGCCGCCGCCGGACTCGACGTGTTGTTCGCCGGTGTCGAAGTCAATATCAAGGGCAACCAGTTGCCGCAGGCGCCGAACTTCAAATTTTCGGCAGGCGCGCAATATACCTTTGAATTCGCCAACGGCATGAGTGTCGTGCCGCGCGCCGATCTTGCCGTGACGGGGACCCAGTCAGGCAACATCTTCAACGGCGTTGTTAACCGCATCCCAAGCTATTCGATTATCAACGCCCAGGTCCAGATCAACGGGAAGGATGACCGCTGGTACGCCCGCGCCTATGTTCAGAACCTGACCAATAACAATGCCACCACGGGCCTGTACGTCACCGACCAGTCATCGGGCCTGTTTACCAACATCTTCACGCTCGAGCCGCGCCGTTATGGCGGCGCGATTGGCTTCAGGTTCTAAGCCCCGACAACAGGGGACAGCCTATGCGGGCGGGGAGCGATCCCCGCCCGTTTTCTTGGCGGCCACGCCGGGCCAAAACCGGCATTCCGGTCACGCATCATTGACTTTTGCCGCCATAACAGCGCATGGCGCAGCGGGCGCAGGTTCCGGACGTTCGGCAGCCGCGTTTCAAGGAATTGCATGAGCTTTGCAGAACTGGGCCTGTCGGAGGAATTGCTCCGTGCGGTCGCCGACAGCGGCTACAACGACCCGACGCCGATCCAGCGCCAGGCGATCCCGCCGGTATTGATGGGCCGTGACATCATCGGCGTCGCCCAGACCGGCACCGGCAAGACCGCGTCGTTCGTGCTGCCGATGATCGACATCCTCGCCGAAGGCCGCAGTCGGGCGCGGATGCCGCGCTCGCTGATCCTCGAGCCGACGCGCGAACTGGCCCAGCAGGTCAGCGAGAATTTCGATAAGTATGGCAAATATCACAAGCTGAGCATGGCGTTGCTCATCGGCGGCGTCAGCATGGGCGACCAGCTCGCCGCGCTCGAAAAGGGCGTCGATGTGCTGATCGCGACGCCGGGCCGACTGATGGACCTGTTCGGCCGCGGCAAGATCATGCTCAACCAGTGCAGCCTGCTGGTCATCGACGAAGCCGACCGCATGCTCGACATGGGGTTCATCCCCGATATCGAGGAAATCTGCACCAAGCTGCCGTCCCCGCGCCAGACCCTGCTGTTTTCGGCAACGATGCCGCCGCCGATCAAGAAGCTCGCCGACAAGTTCATGGATTTGCCGCGGCTTATCGAGGTCGCGCGTCCCGCCTCCACCAACACATCGATTGCGCAATTCGTTGTCGAAACGACGCCGCGCGGCAAGCGCGAGACGCTGCGCACGCTGCTGCGCGACCCCGAGGTGCGTAACGCCATCATCTTCTGCAACCGCAAGCGCGACATCAAGGAGCTTGTCGAAAGCCTGCGCCGCGCCGGCTTTGCCGTCAGCCAGATCCATGGCGACATGGACCAGTCGGATCGCATCAAGGAACTCGATCGCTTCAAATCGGGCGATATCACCATCATCGTCGCGTCGGATGTCGCGGCGCGCGGCCTCGACATCCCGGGCGTCAGCCATGTCGTCAACTATGACGTGCCGCACCATGCCGAGGATTATGTCCACCGCATCGGCCGCACCGGCCGCGCCGGCAAGACCGGCATCGCCTATACGTTGATGACCGAAGCCGAGGCCGAAAACCTCGCCGAAGTCGAAAAGCTGATCCGCCAGAAGATCCAGCGCTACAATGGGCCCGAGGCCGTGGTGGCCGCTGTTGCCGCACCGGTGCCCGTGGTCATCGAGCCGGAAGACATCGTCGTCGCCGCCGCACCCGCCACGGACGACGAACCGGAGATCGAAACGGATGCCGCGGCCACCGATGCCACCGGCGACCGCACTCGCAAGCGTCGCCGCGGCGGACGTGGCCGCAAGCGTGAGGGCGGTGACACCGTGGCCGCACCGGTCGCCGCCGAACCGGCACGTGCCGAGCCGCGCCGCGAGGAGCCACGCCGCGCTGAGCCGCCGCGCGCCGAAGCCCGGCGGGAAGAACCACGACGTGAAGAACCCCGCGCGCCCCGTGCCGCACCCGCGCCGCGCCCGGCCAGCCGCGACCCGATCCGCGACTATCGCGGGGGCCGCCGCGACGAACCGCGGCGGGACGACCGCCGCGACCGCGACGATGGCGAAAGCTTCATCGGTTTCGGCAGCGAAGGCATCCCCGAATTCCTGATGCACAAGGCTACGCTGCAGCGCTGACGTCGGGGGCGAATTGCCCCTCCCCCTGTGGCGCGTGACAGGTTATTGTGCGCACGAAACGGGGAACGCGCATGGCTACCAGGTTGGACATCAACGGCACCGTGCAAACGGTCAACGCCGATCCCGATATGCCGCTGCTCTGGGCTTTGCGCGACGTGCTCGGGATGACGGGTACCAAGTTCGGCTGTGGGGCAGCCTTTTGTGGCGCTTGCACTGTTCATCTCGATGGTCAGCCGATACGCGCCTGCCAGACACCGATTTCCGCCGTCGGCACCGCCAAGGTCACAACGATCGAAGGCCTTGCCGCCGATCCGATCGGCCGCAAGCTGCAGGACGCTTGGGTGGCGATGGACGTGCCGCAATGCGGCTATTGCCAGGCCGGCCAGCTGATGGCGGCAACGGCGCTGCTGCGCGCCACGCCGAAACCCGATGATGCCGAGATCGATGCGGCGATGAACGGCAATCTGTGCCGCTGCGCCACCTACACGCGCATCCGCGCCGCCATCAAGCAAGCCGCGGGGGTGGTGGCATGAACGCGCAACTGCCGATCAGCCGCCGTACCTTGCTCGTCGCCGGCGCCGTTGCGGGCGGCGGCCTGTGGCTGGGCCTCGCCCCCGCTGGCGCCACCGCCGCAATCGGACCCGGCGGGCTCAACGCCTGGGTGCGTATTGCGCCCGACGGCATCGTCACCATCATCGCGCAGAACCCCGAGATCGGCCAGGGCGTCAAAACCTCGTTGCCGATGCTGGTCGCGGAGGAACTCGATGTCGACTGGTCGCAGGTTCGCGTCGAACAGGCGGTCGCCGACAAGGCCCGCTATGGTGACCAATATGCCGGCGGCAGCGAGGCGACGCCGACGCTCTATGACCCGATGCGCCGTGTCGGTGCCGGCGCGCGCGCCATGCTGGTTGCCGCCGCTGCCAAGCAATGGGACGTTGCGCCCGACAGCCTGACCACCGCCAGCGGGGTCGTCCATCACAAGGCGTCCGGTCGCAGCGCACCTTATGGCGCGCTCGTGACACTGGCGGCGACGCTGCCGCCGCCCGACGCCAAGACGCTGGTCCTGAAGGATCCCGAGACATTCCGCATCGTCGGCAAGCCGATCTCCGGCGTCGACAATCGCGCCATCGTCACCGGCCAGCCGCTGTTCGGCATCGACGCCAGCGTGCCGGGAATGAAGTTCGCGGTATTCCAGAAATGCCCGGTCTTCGGCGGCACGGTCGCCAAGGCCGATTTGTCGGCCGCCAAGGCCATGCCCGGTGTCCACAAGGTGTTCATTGTCCCCGGCACCGAGGGGCTGGCCGCCGGGGTCGCAGTCGTTGCCGACGACAGCTGGTCCGCCAATCGTGCCCGCAACGCGCTGCAGATCGAATGGGCGCACCTGCCGGCGCCCGACCAGTCGACCGACCGTTTCGTTGCCGAGGCAGCGCGCCTCGCCGCCCAGCCGCCGCAGCGCACGATCGCGAACAATGGCGATGCCGCCGCCGCGCTGGCGAACGCCGCCAAGCGCGTCACCGCCGACTACAGCTATCCGTTTCTCGCCCATGCGACGATGGAGCCGATGAACTGCACGGCGCAGGTGAGCGGCGGCAAGGTCGAAATCTGGGCGCCGACGCAATTGCCCGAGGAAAGCCGCGTTGCGGTCGCCAAGGCCCTGGGCATCGCGCCCGAAGCCATCACCATCCATATGCTGCGCAGCGGCGGCGGCTTCGGCCGCCGGCTGGCGAGCGATTTCATGGTCGAATCGGCGTGGATCGCCCGCGAAGCCGGGGTGCCCGTCAAGCTGACCTGGACGCGCGAGGACGATCTGACCGGTGGCTTCTACCGCCCCGGCGGCTTCCACCATTTCGAGGCCGGGCTCGACGAAGCCGGCAAATTGATCGCTTGGCGTAACCATTTCGTCAGCTTCGGCACGCCGAAGGGCTTTGCGCTGGCAGCCGGCATCGATGAATCGCAGTTCCCCGCCGGCTATGTGCCGAACTATCGTGTCGATGGCTCGGCGATGGCGCTGGGCGCCACGACCTGGTGGCTGCGCGCGCCCGAAAACAACGCCTTCGGCTTTGTCATGCAGGGCTTCATCGACGAGCTCGCCCACGCCGCCGGGCAGGATCCGCTCGCCTTCCGCCGCACCTTGCTCGGCAACGGCCATATCGTCGGCGACCCGGCCAAGCCGAGCAGTTTCAACGGCACACGCGCCAAGGGCGTTCTCGACAAGGTCGCGGCGATGGCGAAATGGGGCCGCAAGCTGCCGCCGCGCCACGGACTCGGCATCGCCTTTCACTTCAGCCATCTCGGCTATTTCGCCAATGTCGTCGAGGTCGCGGTCGCGAAGGACGGCGCGGTCAAGATTGCGAAGATCTGGGTCGCCGCCGATGTCGGCCGGCAGATCATCAATCCATCGGGGGCGCTCCACCAGGTTCAGGGCGCCGTGCTCGATGCGCTCGGCGCAGCGCAAGGACTCAACGTCACCTTCCGCGATGGCGCTGTCGAACAGCGCAATTTTGGCGACTATCCGATCCTGCGGATGGGCGATGCACCGCCGGTGGAGGTCGCCTTTGTGCTGACGGACAACAACCCGACCGGCCTGGGCGAACCTGGCTATCCGGCCGTGGCGCCCGCGCTGGGGAATGCGATTTTTGCCGCCACCGGCGTCCGCCTGCGCTCGCTGCCGTTCGATTCGACGCTGCTAAAGGCCTAGCAGGTCAAGATCGGCGGTCGCCGCCGCGAGATCGGCATGGGCGGCAACCTGGCGAACAGCAGCATCCAGCCGGCGCACCCGCGCATCGGCCGCGGATTCTTCGCGGACATTGACGAGGAAGAAGTCGCTGGCGCCGAGCGTGAAGCGCCGCCGTTCGGCCGTCGCCATTGCCTCGGCACGCTCCGCCTCCTCGGCCGCCAGCACCGTCAGCCGCGCCGTCTGGCTGGCCGCAATGCCCAGCCCGGCGATATCGGCGACGATCTGATCCTCGGCAAAGCGCCGGCGCTGCTGGAAGGCATCGATTTCGGCGCGGGTCTGGGCAAGCCGGCCGCGCGCCGCACGCTGCTGCAGCGGCAGCGTGAAGGTCAGCCCGACGCGGGTGTCGGTGCCGTTGCGCGACGATCCGCCTTCGCCGATAGGGCCGAGGTCCTGCGAGGCCTCGACATTGAGGTCGAGCTTGGGCAGCAGCGCGTTGCGATCGAGCGCCAGGCGTTGGCTGGCTTGGCGCATGCGGATGTCGATGGTGCGCAGGTCGGGCCGCGCGGCAACCAGCGCCAGCGGGTCAGCCGCGCGCGGCAACGGCGCTGCCAGCGTCGCCGGCAGCCGGTCGGCACCGACGACGATCGGCCGGCCGTCACCATCACGCAGGTACAGCGACAGCGTCTGCGCCGCCTGCGCCAGTGCCTGTTCGGACTGCACAACCAGCGTCCGGCGGCGCAGGATATTCTGTTCGTTCTCGGTCAGCAGGATGCTTGGCCGCATCCCCTCCTGCACCTGGCGCTGGAACCCCTTTTGCCGCCCTTCGGCGAGTGCCAGCAGATCGCGATAGACCTGCAGCCGCAGCCCCGATGCCACCCAGCCGTTATAGGCCTGGATGGCGCGGGTCTGGACGCCGATCGCGACCATCAGCCGGTCAGCCTCGGCGAGCGCGATATCGGCATCGGCCTGGACCAGCCCGAAGCGGCGATCGTCGATCAGCCGGTTGCGCATCAGCGCAAACACCGCCCCGGCCTTTATCTCGCCGAGCTGGTTGGTATAGCGCTTGTCCTCATAGATCGGGAAACGCCCGTCCGAAACGCGATAACCGGCATAAACCTCCCCGCCCCAGTCAGCGAGCGGCTGGGTGACCTTGGTCTCGACATCCTTGCCGTCGTAATAGCCCGTCAGCCGTGTATCGGCATAGGCACTGAACACCGTGTCGAACGCCGCCTCGGCGCTCAGCCGTTTGCCCTCGGCGCCGCGCACCCGGGCCAGCGCCTCGAGCACCTGCGGCGCGTGAAACCGCGACGAGGCCAGCACCTCCTGCAAGGTTAGCGGTGCCGCTGCCGCCGGCGCCGCCAGCAGCAGGAGCAACCACAGCACCAGCCTATTTGGCATCGGCGGCCTTTGCCTCCCCTGCCGGCGCTTCACCGTTCACCGTCGGCTGCGCCCCCGGCCGGGTAAACTGCAGTGGGAAATCGTTGAGCAGACGCCACAGCTCGAACCAGACCTTGACGGTGTCCATCAGGACCCAGCCGCGCACCTTGGCGCCCAGCCGCACCGCCGGTTCGCCGGGCCACGGCGGCCGGTCGGGCGATGGTTCGACAAGAATGCGGAACAGCCCGTTCGGCGAGGCAGCGACATCCATCGCCGCGACCTGGCCATCGAAGAAACCGCGCGCCACCGATGGCCAGCCGCTGAACTGGATCGCCGGCCAGCCTTCGAATTCCAGCCTTACCCGGCGGCCGACATGGATCAGCGGCACGTCGCGGCCATCGACGTACAGCTCGACAACGCGCTTCGAATCGACCGGCACGAAGGTCGCCAGCACATCGCCCTGCTTGACCATCGTCGCCGTGTCATAGGCGGTGACCCGCATGATACGGCCGGCGCGCGGCGCGCTGATCAACTGCACCGATTGGCGGTTGCGGTTGACCTCGATGGTGTTGATGTCGGCCTGCGACTTGGCGATCTTGGCGCGATAATCGGCAACCTTGATCTGCGCCAGTTCCCAGTCGCGCCGCGAGGCCAGCCCTTCGCGATACAGGGTGCCGGTGCGTTCGACGTCACGGCCGGCCACCGCCATCGCCTCGCGCGCTGCATCGATTTCAGCGCGCAGCTGGTTGCGCTGGCTGTCGAGCCGATCGAGCAGCTGCGGATCGATATCGACGACGCGGGCGATCGGATCGCCGGCCTTTACCGCGCTGCCATCGGTGACATACCAGCGGTCGATGCGGCCCGGCACCATCGCCGTGATGTTCTGCTGGCGGTCGCGCGGATCGAGCGCGATGACGGCGCCGGTGCCGGGCGCCGTCTGCACCCAGGGCACGACCAGCGCGAACAGCACGATGCCGACGATCGTTGCCACCAGCAGCCAGCCGATCGACCGCAGCAGCCGCGGCGTCTTGATCCGCGCCAGTGTCGGAAACCGCGCCGGGTCGTCAGTCCGTACGGCCATCATCGGCCTCCCGTCCGCCGCGCAGCGCGTCGAATTGCTCGCGATCGTCGACGATCGCCTGCGCGTCGCGCCCCATCCACAGATATTTATCGAGAGTCACCGCCTCGGGCCGGTTGCTGAAATAGATGAGAGTCATGTCCTTGCCGGCAAAATGATCGAAAACCGCCTGCAGCCGGTTGACGGTGACGATGTCATAAAGCGGCGACAGCACCAGGATGCGCGGCTTCGACAGCACCGCCGCCGCCAGCTTCAGCTGCATCGTCTTGGCCAGCGACAGAGGCCAGCCGGTCGATGACAGCCGCGTCTGCAGCCCGTCGGGCAGCATGGCAATGCGATCCTGGAGCCCAACGAGGCGCAAGGCGTCGAGGATAGCCGCTGGATCGTCGTCGGCGCTCGACAGGCGCAGATAGTCGATGATGGTGCTTTCGACGATGAACGGCCGGTCGAGCACGATCACGTCACGGCGCAGCGCCAAGGCATCGATACTGCCGATGTCGATGCCGCCGATGGTGACAAGCCCACTTTCCGGCACCTGCAGGCGCTTCAGCAGGTTGGAAAAGGCGCGTTCGATGCCCGGCGACCCTTGCGCCACAAGCCGCAGGCCAGCCGAAATGGCGATATTCATCCTGACCTGCCCGGACATGTGGCGGAATTGGACGTTGGACAGTGCCAGCGCGGCGTTGCGTGGCTCGCGCGGCTTCTGGCGCGGATCGGGCAGCTGTTCCTGCGGGATGCCGTAGAGCAAAGACAGCTCCTCGACACTGGCGACGAGAATGTAGAAACTTTCGAGATAGGTACCGAGCTGCGACACCCCATAGAGCGCACCCGATAGGATCAGCTCGGCCGCCACCAGCTGCCCGATCGACAGCTGCTCGCGGATGACCAGCCAGCCACCCAATGCCAGCAAGCCGGCGCTGGCCGCGGCGTAAAGGAGCACCAACGCCATGTTCTGCGGCAGCGTATGACGGTAGTTCAGTTTCTGGGCGGCGACATAGCGTGCCGAAACCTCCTCCGACCGTTCGATCGCATAATCGAGGTGGCGCGCCGATTTGTAGAAGCCGTTGGAGGCGCCGACACTTTCGAGCCAGTGGGCCGCGTAATATTTCTGGTGGCTGAGCGTGATCGAGCTGAGCATCGCCGGCCGCGCCCAGAGCAGCCAGATCACCCAGATCATCACCACGACGATGATGTTGAAGGCGAGGAAGAACGGGTGGTAGAAAGCCGTGACGAGAAAGCCGACCGCTGCCTGCAACAGGATAGTGAAGCCGCCGATCAACAGCGCCGGCACCGATTTCTGCACATTGATAAGTTCGAAATAGCGGTTGAACAGGTCGATGCGGCGGTCGTCCTGGAAAAACGGATCAGCGGCGTTGATCGTCCGCACCGTGGTGTCGGCGATCAGCCGGGCGACGAAGCGGCGGCGGAACAGCTCCATCAGATGGTTGCGGAACAGCCCGAGCCCGCCCGACAGCAGCAGCAGGAAGAACAACACCGCCGCCAAGGTGAAAAGCGGCGCCGGCAGCGCGGTATTGGCGATGCTGTTGATCAGCAACTGCACCGAAATCGGTGTGGCCAGCGACAAGACCCCAATCCCGACGCCATAAACGATGGCCAGCCAGAAGAAATTGCGCTCGGGCCCGAGAATCGGACCGACCCAGGCGAAGACGTCGCGCAGGCGAATGGGTTGCTGGTCGGCGCCGGCCATGTCGATCCCGAATACACCGGCACCCCGCGGCCGGCAACGCGATGGTGGGTTGCCGTTTTGTAATGTTCAAGGCCCGGCGATGATATTTTGTTACGGCGCGTCGTCAGACCGCGGCGAGCGCCTGTTCGAAATCTGCGATCAAGTCATCGGCATCCTCCACGCCGATCGACACGCGCACCAGATTGTCGGTGATGCCAAGGTCGGCCTTGCGTTCGCGTGATACCGACAGATGGGTCATCGCCGCCGGGTGCGAAGCGAGACTTTCGGTGCCGCCCAGACTGACCGCGAGCTTCACCAGCCGCAAATTGTCGAGCAGCCGAAACGCCTCCGCCTCACCGCCCCTGACGATCAGCGAAAAGGTCGAACCAGCGCCCGAGCAATGCCGGGCATAAATATCGGCCTGACGCGAACCGGGTTCGAGAAAGCCGAGATAGCCGACCCGTTCGACCTTGGGATGATCGCGCAGATAGGCGCAGACCTTGGCGGCATTCTCGCCCGCCCGGCTCATCCGCAGTTCGAGCGTTTCGAGCGAACGCAGCAGCATCCAGGCGGTGTGCGGATCGGTAATCGTGCCGATGGTGTTACGCATCATGCGAATCGGCGTCAGCACCGATTTGGCACCGACGCAGGCGCCCGCCACCAGGTCGCTGTGGCCACCGACATATTTGGTCAGCGAATAGATTGTCACATCGGCGCCTTGCGCCAGCGGCTGCGCCCACAGCGGCCCAAGAAAGGTGTTGTCGATGACGATGGGCGGCAGTTCGTCACCCGCCAGCACGGCAGCGCGGGCGGCGTGGACGGCCTCGACATCAACGAGCGCGTTGGTCGGATTGGCCGGGCTTTCGAGATAGATGGCAGCGATCCGGCCTTTCGCTTTGGCCGCCGCGATTACCGCCTCGATCTCGGGCTGGGTCGCGCCGGCGGGGAAATCGAGCCAGGTCACCCCCAACTTGCCGAGGATGCGGTTGATCAGCGTTTCAGTGGCGGCATAGAGCGGCGCCGAATGGACGATGACATCGCCGGGCTTGACCAGCGCGAGGAACGTCGTGGCGATCGCCGACATGCCGCTAGAGAACGTCAGCGCCTCCTCGGCGTCTTCCCATAGCGACAGTCGATCCTCGAGGATTTCCTGGTCGGGGCCGTTGAAGCGGCCATAAACTAGTCCCTCGGCGCCGCCAGGCCGCACGCCAGTCACGCCTTCGAAGAAGCGCTTGCCGTCGGCGGCGCTTTCGAAAACGAATGTCGAGGTCAGGAAGATCGGCGGCTTCAGCGCGCCTTCCGACAGGCGCGGATCATAGCCATGGCCCATCATCATCGTCGCCGGCTTGAGCTTGCGGTTGCCGATGCTGCGCGCCTGATGGTTCATTATGCGCTTTTCGTCGGCCATGGTCATTCCTTCCCGGGGGTGCTGCCGGGGCTATAACGCAGGCTGCGGCAAAAGGCGCGTCAATCGATCGTGTCGAGCACGGCGCCAATCATTTCGACCATCGTGTGAATCTGCTCTTCCTCGACGATCAGCGGCGGCGATAGCGCCAATATATCGGCGGTGGCGCGCACCAGCAGCCCGCTATCGAACAATTTGCGGAAGGCGGCGGTCGCCCGCGCCCCGGGCGCACCCTCGCGCGGCTGTAGCTCGATGCCGGCAACCAGACCCAGGTTGCGGATGTCGATGACGTTTTTGCGCCCCGCCAGGCTGTGTACCGCGGTTTCCCACAGCGGCTCGAGGCTGCGCGACCGCGCAAACAGGCCTTCGTCCCGGTAGATACCCAGCGTCGCCAGCGCGGCGGCACAGGCCAGCGGGTGCGCCGAATAGGTATAGCCGTGAAACAGCTCGATGCCGGCGGCCTCCGCCATCGCGCCGGTGATGGTGTCGTAGATGCCGCGCCGGCAAGCGATCGCGCCCATCGGTACCGCGGCATTGGTGATCGCCTTGGCCATGGTGATGATATCGGGCGTGACACCGAAGCGCTCGGCCGCCGTCGCCGCGCCGAGCCTGCCGAAGCCAGTGATGACTTCATCGAAGATCAGCAGGATGCCATGCTTGTCGCAGATCTCGCGGAGCCGCTGCAGATAGCCCTGCGGCGGCACCAGCACACCTGTCGATCCCGCCATCGGCTCGACGATCACCGCGGCGATGGTGTCGGCGCCGTGGAGCGCCACCAGCCCCTCCAGCGCATCGGCAAGGTGCGCACCATGCGCCGGCTGGCCGCGGGTAAAGGCGTTCTGCGGGAGGTGCGTATGCGGCAGATGATCGGTCCCGGGCAGCCCGGGGCCGAAGGTGCGGCGGTTGGTGACGATGCCGCCGACCGAGATGCCGCCGAAACCGACGCCGTGATAGCCGCGCTCGCGCCCGATCAGCCGCGTCCGCGTGCCCTGGCCGCGGACGCGCTGATAGGCGAGCGCGATCTTCAATGCGGTATCGACAGCCTCCGACCCCGAATTGGCAAAGAAGATGCGATCGAGGTCGCCGGGCATGATCGCCCCGACCTGCGCCGCGACCTGGAACGCCAGCGGGTGGCCGAGCTGGAAGGTCGGCGCGAAATCGAGCCTGCCGGCCTGGTCGCGAATCGCCTCGACAATAGCTTCACGGCCATGCCCGGCATTGGAGCACCACAGCCCCGACGTGCCGTCGAGCACCTGGCGCCCCTCCGGTGTCTGGTAATACATGCCCTTGGCCGATGCGAGCAGGCGCGGATTGGCCTTGAAATAGCGATTGTCCGAAAACGGCATCCACAGCGCATCAAGATCGTTGGGCGGATTCTGCAGCATGATGGCCTCGCTGGGCTGGTGATGCCGCTGACAAAGCATGCTGCGCTGCGTCGTGCAACAGCCGCTGCGACATGTTGGCAAAGCCGGAACCGGCCCCGCTGCGACCGGCTTTTTACCGGCAGACCCGGCGCTGATGCCGGGCCTGTGGGAAGGAACGAAAATGGCAGTCCGATTTGCAGCCACGCTAAATGCATTCAATCGCGGGATCGAATCCACCCGGCCCGCCACCGCGGCGACGATGATCGAGGATTGGGAAACCGCGCTCGCCGATATCGACACGCCGGGCGCCAAGGGCATTGCGCGTGATCTCGCCGCGCTGCGCAAGCAGTTCGAAGCCAAGGAGCCGGACAGCGAGCGGGTATCGGCGATCGTGGCGCGACTGGGCGATGCTGTCACCAAGATCGCCGGCCGCGCCGAAACAAACGGCGACAAGCTGAAGCTGCTCGGCGAAGCGCTTACCGACGCCGGCGACGCGCAGGACGACGAGGAAGAAGACCAGGCTGCTGCGGCCAATCCCCGCCGCCGCAAGGCGGCCTGACGCTACAGCAGCTTTTCGATATCCGCAGCAATCGCTTCGGGCTTGGTGGTCGGCGCAAAGCGTTCGACCACCTCGCCGCGGCGGTTGACCAGGAACTTGGTAAAATTCCACTTGATGGCTTCGCTGCCGAGCAGGCCTGGTGCCGCCTTCTTCAACGCCTTGAACAACGGGTGGGCGCTATCGCCGTTGACATCGACCTTGGCGAACATCGGGAAATCGACGTCATAGGTCAGCTTGCAAAAGCTGGCGATTTCGGCCTCGTCGCCCGGTTCCTGCGCGCCGAACTGGTTGCACGGAAAGCCGAGCACGCTGAAGCCCTTGCTGCCATACTGTTTGTGCAGCGCCTCCAGCCCGTCATATTGCGGCGTGAAGCCGCACTTGCTGGCGGTGTTGACGATCAGCAGCACCCTGTCGCGCCAATCACCGATCGACACCTGCTGACCGTCGATCGCCTTGGCTTCATACCCGTAGATGTCGGTCATGCCGTGTCTCCCTGCCCGACCGTAGCGCCGCCGAGCGCCGCGGTGAAGTGGCGACGGCACAGCGCCACATAGCGATCATTGCCGCCGATTTCGGTCTGCGCCCCCGCTGCCACCGCCCGGCCGTCGCCATCGATACGCAGGTTCATCGTCGCCTTGCGGCCACAGGCACACACCGCCTTGATCTCGGAGAGCACATCGGCGAGCGCCAGCAGCCACTGGCTCCCCGGGAACAAATGGCCGAGGAAATCGGTGCGCAGGCCATAGGCCAGCACCGGAATGCCGAGATCATCGCAGATCCGCGCCAGCTGCCAAACCTGGTCACGCGACAGGAACTGGGCCTCGTCGACCAGAACGCAATGGACGGTTTCGCGGGCATGATCGGCGGCGACGATGGCGTGAAGGTCGGTATCGGCGGCAAAGCCCGTCGCCGGCGCCTGCAAACCGATCCGCGACGCAATGACGCCGGGACCGGCGCGATCATCGATGGCGGCAGTGAACAGCAATGTCCGCATGCCGCGCTCGCGATAGTTGAAGCTCGATTGCAGCAGGATCGTCGATTTCCCGGCGTTCATCGAGGCATAGTAAAAATACAGCTTGGCCATCGCCCGGCTTGTCCATCGCCGCCACCCGCCCGTCAACCGCGCCGTAGGCCCTGAACCGATGCGCGAATGACGTATTGTCGTTGGGCGTCGCGCCGCGGCCATATCCACCCTCGACGGTGCTGCGGGGAAGGCAACCTATCGACACGGGGGCGGCGGCGATGGTCACTATGTAACATTTTTGTCACTGCAATGAAACGATTGTTGTCTGCGAAGCGAGTCGTATTGCAAGAATCAACCAGATCGCATCAAGTGATGAAATTGACACGCTGACAAGCAAGTCTACAGATCGCTGACCGCAATCGCCAGCTGACACTGTTTGAAGCCGCGTTGAAATTGGTCATCAGGTTGCGTTGATTGATATTAGAGAGAATGGCCAAAGAGCCTGATGTCCACACTGGGGAGGCCTGTCGTCTTTGATAAACAAAGAGAGGGTCGAATCATGACTGAAAACAATCGCAAGACGTCTTGGCGAGGCGCGGCTATCTCCGTATCGGCGTTGGCCATTGCCAGCCTGGCCGGCAGTGCCCAGGCCCAGACCACGCAAACCGCGCTGGCAGCCGCCGATGAAGCCGCCAAGGCCGAAGAGTTCATCGTCACCGGCACCCGGCGTACCGACCGCAGCGTCACCGAATCTGCCGTCCCGGTCGATGTCTTCACAACGAAGGACCTTTCGACCCAGGCGAGCCCGAGCCTGCAGACGATCCTGAAAAACCTGGTCCCCTCGTTCAACCAGCAACGCAACGCCGGCGCCGATGGCTCGGCCTTTGTCCGACCGCCGACCTTGCGCGGCCTGCCGCCCGATCAGATCCTCGTCCTTATCAACGGCAAGCGCATGCATCGCTCAGCGCTCGTCCAGGTCGCCGGCGATTCGCTGTCGGCCGGTTCGCAAGGGCCCGACCTGTCGCAGATCCCGTCGGTCGCGCTCGGCCGTATCGAGGTGCTGCGCGACGGCGCCGCCGCACAATATGGCTCCGATGCCATCGCCGGCGTCATCAATCTCGGGCTGCGCACAAACGACAGCGGCTATGAAGTCAACGCACGCTATGGCCAGACCTATGCCGGCGACGGCAAGGACATCCAGGTTTCGGCCAACGCTGGCTTCAAGCTCGGCGAAGGCTATCTCAACATTTCGGGTGAGTTCAACGACCAGGGTCTGTTCAACCGCGCCCTCGATCGCCCAGATTCGGCGGCATTGCGCGCGCTCGGTGTCGATGTCCCGAGCCCGCCGACCCGCTATGGCCAGCCCGACAGCCGCACCTACAGGTTCGTGATCAATTCGGCGATCCCGGTCGGCGACAAGGACGAGGTCTATTTCTTCGGCAACTATGGCTATGCCAAGCAAGAGGTCGACTTCAACTATAGGCGTCCCGTCGCCGTGACAGTAGCAGGCACCACGCCCTTTCCGGGGGTTCCGCCGGTTGCCAGTCAGACATTCCCAATTTCGGGTCTTGGTGGCGGTCGTAACTATCTCGATGTTATTCCAGGGCTGCGTACCGCTACCGGGCTACCGGTTTACGACAGCGCAGGTCGGATTTTCTCATTCAGCGAGTTCTTTCCCGAGGGCTATACGCCGTTGTTCAAGAGCGACAACGAGGATTATTCGGGCGTCATAGGCTACCGCGGCGAAACCGGGTTCGGGATGAAATTCGACTTCAGCGCCGCGCACGGTCGCAATCGCATAAAATACAACATGACCAACACCTATAACCCGTCGCTCGGGCCACAGTCGCCAACCGAATTCTTCCTCGGCACGCTTGAGCAGCGCGAAACAAACATCAACTTGGATGTGAGCTATCCAATCGAGGTCGGTTTCGCAAGTCCGGTTAATATCGCCGGCGGTCTCGAGTTTCGTCGCGAAACCTATCAAGTTGGCCTCGGCGATGCGGCCTCCTATACCCAAGGGCCGTATGCGCTGCAGATTGTGCAGCGACCCGATGGCACCCGGTTCACCAATCTTGCCGGCATCGGTGCCGACGGCTTCCCGGGTTTCGGACCGGCATCGGCGACCGAGCGTTCGCGTAACAGTTATTCGGCATATCTCGATATTGAAGCCGACATCGTCGATAGCTTCACAGTCGGTATTGCCGGACGATACGATCGCTTCAATGATTTCGGCTCGACAGTGAACGGCAAGATCAGTGCGCGCTGGGCGATAACCGACGCGATTGCCATCCGCGGGGCGGCCAGCACCGGTTTCCGTGCCCCTACGCCGGGGCAGTCCGCTACTTCGAACGTGCAGACTGCCTTCCCGAACAACAGCACTGTGCCGGTGGCCGTCGCCACCGTGACAGCCGACAGTGTAACCGGCCTCTATTTTGGGTCAGAACCGTTGAAACCCGAGAAGTCTGTCAGCTTTTCGGGCGGCTTCGTGCTCACACCTGGCGGCGGCTTCAACGCAACGCTGGACTATTACAACATCACCGTTCGCGATCGCATCTCGATCACGTCGCTGTTCGCCGTAAGCCCGGCGGATCAGGTCGCCCTGTTTGCTCTGGGCGTCGCCAACGCGTTCGACCTGGGCCAGGTCAATTACTTCACCAACGGCTTCAAGACCCGCACCCAGGGTGTCGACGCAGTCCTCTCGCATCAGGCTAGCACGGGTTTCGGCAACTTCAGCACGTCGCTGGCGATCAACTACAACCAAACCAAGGTTGTCGAGCGCACCCGACCTGAAGCCATCGATATTCAGCGGGTGAACAACATTCAGGGTCTGACGCCGAAATGGCGCGGCGTTTTCGCGGAGACGTGGAGCAGCGGCATTTTCGATGCGACGGGCAGGTTGAACTACTTCGGATCGATCACCTCGTTCAACAGCACCAACGTGGCGGTCGGCAGTCCCACACGGCAGACTTTCGGCGCCGATTGGAGTTTTGACCTCGAAGTCGGTGTGACCTTTGCCGAACGGTTCCGTATCGCAGTGGGCGGCGAGAACATCTTTGATCGCTACCCCGATCGCGAACTTCGCAACATCTATGCCGCTACCGGCGCCCAGGCCAACGGGCGCATCTACAACGATGCGTCGCCGCTCAGCTACATGGGCGGGTTCTGGTACGTGCGCGGCTCGGCCAAATTCTAGGCCGGCGGCGCTTGCAGACGCGGGCGGCAGGGCTATCCTGCCGCCCGAACTGTTTCATGAAGAAGGGGTAATCCGATGAAGGCCATCTTTGCTTCGCTTGCCGCCATTGCACTCGCGGCTACTGCCAACGCTGCCGAGATCAACCGCATCGGCAACACACCGCAGGCCAATATCCTGACGGGTGCGATCGTGCCGGCCGGCGTTGAAGTCTTCCATCTCTCGGGCCAGCTCGCCGCGCCGATCGATCCGTCAAAACCCGTCACCGGCCCCGAATCCTTTGGCGACACCAAGACCCAGACCGTCAGTATCTTCAACAAGATCAAGGCGATTCTCGCCGCCCAAGGCTATACCATGGCCGATGTCTTCAAGCTCACGGTGTTCGTCACCGCCGCCCCCGGCATGGACGGCAAGATGGATTTCGCCGGCTTCAATGCCGGCTACCGCGAATTCTTCGGCACCGCCGAAAATCCCAACAAGGTCGCGAGGTCGACGGTCCAGGTGGCGGGACTCGCCGGCCCGAACTTTCTGATCGAGATCGAAGCGACGGCGGCCAAGGCCAAGTAGGCGCCGCAAAGACATTGACCGCGGCCGGCCTGTCGTGGCAATCGGCAGGCCGCGCAAGCGGGTGTAGCTCAATGGTAGAGCTTTTGCTTCCCAAGCAAGTGACGAGGGTTCGATTCCCTTCACCCGCTCCACACTAGCCGTCATGGCGGTGACCCGATAACGTCGCGCAATGGCGCAAGGCACTCACGATTTCACCCCCGATCCACGCAACGCGTCGATCCTTATCAACGTCAATGGCACACTCGTTCCGCGCGCCGAGGCGATGGTCTCGGTGTTCGACAGCGGCTTCATGCTCGGCGATGGCGTCTGGGAGGGCCTGCGCGTCCACGCCGGCCGCATCGCTTTCCTTGACCAGCATCTCGACCGGCTGCGGGAGGGCGCCAAGGCGATCTTCATGGATCTCGGCGTCACCCGCACCGAGATGGTACGACGCCTTTATGCCACCATCGATGCCAACGACATGGCCGCCGGCTGCCATATCCGGCTGATGACGACGCGTGGCATACGGTCGACGCCGTACCAGGACCCGCGGGTTGTCGTCTCGCCCGCCACCATCGTCATCATTGCCGAGCACAAGGATCCGCTGCCCGCCACCATCGAGCGCGGCATCACGCTGTTCACCGTCCATGTCCGCCGCGGCTTTCCCGACGTGCAGGACCCCAAGCTCAATTCGCATTCGAAGCTCAACTGCATCACCGCCTGCATCCAGGCGACCCAGGCCGGCGCCGACGAGGCGCTGATGCTCGATCCGCACGGTTTCGTCGCGACGTGCAATTCGACGCACTTCTTCATCGTCCGACGCGGCGAGGTCTGGACATCGACCGGTGACTACTGCCTTGGCGGCATCACCCGCGGCAATGTCGTGGCGCTGTGCAAGGCCAACGACATCCCGGTGTTCGAGCGCAATTTCTCGCTGACCGACGTCTATGGCGCCGATGAGGCGTTCGTCACCGGCACATTTGCCGGCGTCGTGCCGGTGACGAAAATCGACGGCCGCGTCCTGACACCGGCGCGCGGCCCGATGGTCGAGCGGCTGCAGGGCCTGTACCGCGAGCTGATCGCCGCTGATTGTGCGGCACGCGGCAGGCCGTGACGATCCGCATCGCCATGTGGTCAGGGCCGCGCAACCTTTCCACGGCAATGATGCGCAGCTTCGGCGCCCGCGCCGATACGTGTGTGTCCGACGAACCCTTCTACGGCGCCTATCTCAAGACCACTGGCGACGACCAGCCGCTAAGGGAAGCGGTGATCGCCGACATGGACTGCGACTGGTCGAGCGTCGCCAAGGCCATGTCCGGCACACCGCCCGAACCGAGCGCTATCTGGTATCAGAAGCACATGGCGCACCACATGGAAGGCCCGATCGGGATCGCCGACCTGCCCCACCACCGCCACGCCTTCCTGATCCGCGCGCCCGAACGCGTTGTCGCCAGCTACGCCGCCAAGCGCGTCGCGGTGCGGCCCGATCACCTCGGCGTTGCCCGCCAGCGCCAATACTTCGACCGCGAGGCCGATCGCACCGGCACGGCGCCACCGGTCATCGATTCCGCCGACATCTTGCGCGCGCCGGCCGCGATGCTCGCAGCGCTGTGCGCCGCGCTGCGCATCGCCTTCGACCCGGCGATGCTCGCCTGGCCACTCGGGCGCCGCGCCACCGACGGCATCTGGGCCAGCCACTGGTACGCCAGCGTCGAAGCCTCGACCGGCTTCGGCCCTGCCGAGGGGCCCCTGCCCCACCTCGACCGCGAGGCTGCCGCCGTCGCCGCAGCCTGCCGGGCGGATTATGATTACCTCAGCCGCTTCGCCCTCAAAAACGGGGGGTAGGCCAGCGTTCCGATTGCCGCCGCCCGCCGCAGCGGCTAGCCCTGTCGAAACAGCTTTGGGGACCGGCCATGAAGACGCGCATCACCGAATTGTTCGGCATCGAGCATCC
>JANOCM010000076.1:0-5906 GCA_031412175.1 Alphaproteobacteria bacterium | reverse complement strand
TCGCGGCGCCGAATACACCACCAACATGGTGCCCAAGATCAAGATCGAGGTCGTCGTCGACGACGCCGAATGCGCCAAGGTCGTCGAGACCATCCAGCAGGCGGCGCACACCGGATCGATCGGTGATGGCAAGATCTTCGTAGCCGAGATCGGCCAGGCGGTGCGCATCCGCACCGGCGAAACCAACGAAACCGCACTCTGAAGACCGGAGGGGGACATATGAATTTCGACCTGAAGACAATCGCGAAAGGGGCCGCCTGGGTGGCTCTGTTCGCCGCTGCCCCGGCGTTTGCGCAGGAAGCGGCAGCCGTCGCCGATGCTGCCGCCACGGCAGCGCCCGTCGTTGCCGAAGCTGCTGCCGCCGCGGCGCCCGCTGCCGCAGCCCCGGTCGCTGACAAGGGCGACACGGCCTGGATGCTGACCGCGACGGCGCTGGTGTTCCTGATGACCGTCCCCGGCCTCGCGCTGTTCTATGGCGGCCTCGTCCGCACCAAGAACATGCTGTCGGTGCTGACGCAGGTGTTCATGATCTGCGCCATCGTCTGCCTGTTGTGGGTCACCTATGGCTACAGCCTGGCCTTCACCGGCGGCGGTGAATTCATCGGCGGCACCAGCAAGGTCTTCCTGAACGGCGTCACCACGGCATCGATGGCCGCGACCTTCTCCAACGGCGTCTATATTCCCGAATATGTCTTCATCGCCTTCCAGATGACCTTTGCGATGATCACCCCGGGCCTCATCGTCGGCGCCTTTGCCGAGCGGGTGAAGTTCTCGTCGCTGATGATCTTCGTCGTCCTGTGGTCGACGATCGTCTATTTCCCGATCGCTCACATGGTCTGGTACTGGGCGGGCCCGGACTTCCTGAAGGATGCGCCGACCGATTATGGCTATCTGTGGGGCAAGGGCGCCATGGACTTTGCCGGCGGCACCGTCGTCCACATCAACGCCGGCATCGCGGGCCTTGTCGGCTGCCTGATCCTCGGCAAGCGCACCGGCTTCGGCAAGGAAGCCATGCCGCCGCACAGCCTCGTCATGACGATGATCGGCGCGTCGTTGCTTTGGGTCGGCTGGTTCGGCTTCAACGCCGGCTCCAACCTTGAATCGAACGGCCTGACGGCGCTCGCCATGATGAACACCTTCACCGCCACGGCGGGGGCAGCGGTCGCCTGGATGCTGATCGAGCAGGTCAGCCACGGCAAGCCGTCGATGCTCGGTGGCGTCACTGGCGCGGTTGCCGGCCTCGTCGCCGTCACCCCGGCGTCGGGCTATGCCACGCCGATGACGTCGATCATCCTCGGCATGGTCGCCGCGGTCGTCTGCTACGTGTTCTGCACCACCATCAAGAACAAGCTGAAGTACGATGACTCGCTCGATGTCTTCGGTGTCCACTGCATCGGCGGCATCATCGGCGCCATCGGCACTGCGATCGTCGCCGACCCGGCGCTCGGTGGCCAGGGCTTCCTCGACTATACCGTCATCCCGGCGGTCGCGGGCAAGTTCGACATGGCCGCCCAGCTCGTCACCCAGTCCAAGGCGGTGTTGCTGACGCTGGTGTGGTCGGGCGGTGTTTCGGCGGTGCTGTTCTTCCTTCTCGACAAGACCATCGGCCTGCGCCCGACTGTCGAAGTCGAACGCGAAGGCCTCGACATCACCGAGCTCGGCGAACGCGCCTACAACTATTGATGCCGGCCCGCCCATAAGGGCCGCATCTCAACAGGTTCCTCCCCAAGGAAACCGACTGGCCCGGCAGAGCAATCTGCCGGGCCATTTTTTATAATCCCGTTGGTTCGAATATCGCGGACGGAATGAAAGGCGAACCAGGCGCGCAAATGGAACCTTGAGTGTCCGCGGAAATGCGGGAAGCGGCTTGAAGTCGCCAGGACGTTCGCTCTCATCCAACCTGCGCGACCCAATCGACGAAGTTCCGGTGTGCGAGTACCAACACCGCGTGCGGCACAGCGTCAGGCCGAGGACGGCGGGCAGCGCACCGAATCCGGAACGACCGCTTCCGGGCGCGCCAAGGGGATAGCGACCGTTTGCCTGTGCCGGGAGCGATTGACGGCTGCCGACTCAGATCCGGTCATTCGCCTTTGGGCTTGGGAATGTCTGATCGTGCCAGAGGGTGCCATTCATCCAGCAGCGACCGACCTTGATCGGTATGGCGCTTTGCTGGTGGCAAGGGTGCGGAGCCTTCGAACCGCAACATACGACGCGAAGCCAGCGGGCCCGAACAGAAATTGCAGGGGAAGGACCAGGAGCATCGCGACGCGCAGCACCCCTGTTTTGCAAGCATCCGAAACGATCCAGCCGGCCACGAACAACGAGAACGTCAGGGCCTCGAAATACAGCAGGATGAGCCGATCGCGATCAGTGAACCTTGCCGCCACGCCATCAAGCGTGAACAGATCGCCCGCGCCGGGACGCGTCATCGCGGCGAAAAGCAGCACAGCCCAGCAGATCGACAGGACGACGGGGGCGTGGAAGCCGCCGAGGGTGGCCAAACGCTTTCCCCAGATACCAGATCGCGGCAGCGCGGCGGATAGTGCCAAGCCCGTCCAGGCCAGCAACACCATATTGCCCCATAGGGCGAACAGGCCGGCGCCGATCATGCGTTCGCCCCGGTCGCGTCGCGAAGAAAGCGGCCCAACTCATCCCTTACATCAGCCGGCCAATCGGCTGTTCGGGCTTCGAGCGCAGCGTGGTCGGCCGCGAACAAGGCACGTGACGCGTCCTCGAAGTCCTGCCGCCGCCAGCGCCTACAGGCTATTTCACGGTGAACGGAAAGCTGCCTTCCATGCGATGGGCGTCGGCGCCGGCAGCGAACCATTTGAGCTCATAGCTGCCGCTGGGCAGGGCGCGCTTCATCAGCAGCGTCAGCGTCTTGCCATCGGCGCCCAGCGCCGTGGTGAAGCCCGTCATCTTCATCGGTTGATGATCGGCCATGCCGGGCATTCCGGTCATTGTCAGTTCGGCGCCGGCAAGCTTTGCCATCAGCTTTTCGTTGAAAACCAGCACGATCTTGCCGGGCTTGTCGACGGCAGCATTGGCCGCCGGGGTCGATGCGACCAGCGTGGCATGGGCCAGGGCGGCCGAGCCAGTCCCCAGGGCGGCAAGCATGGCGGCGGCGAGAACAGTGCGGACGGCGGGTTGCATCGGTGACTCCTTGATGACCTGACGAGACATACGCAGCCGGTTACCATGCCCCTCAGGAAAATCTTGTTGAGGGCTGCACCTGGCGCGTGCGTAATGCGATTGGATTTGAAAAGGAGCCCCCATGGACGACCTTGACCGGGCCTTGCAGCAGCTGCGGACCCTGCCGGTACCGACAAGGCTGGCGGCGCTTGAAGGCGATGTGCTGGTTCGCATCGATGCCGAGCGTAGCGCCTCGGCCCTGACCACCGCGCCGGCGCTGGGCCTTGCCGCGGTCCTCGCGCTCGGCATCGGCATCGGCGCTGCGCTGCTGCCCGGTGGATCGGCCGCAGCGGCGCAGGCTTCACCCTTTGCTGCGGGGGCGAGGCTTGCGCCATCGACGCTGCTCGCGAACATCGGATGAGCAATCCCGGGCGGTTCGCGATCGTCGCGCTGGTGGCGTTCGTCGCTGCGCTTGGCGGCGTGTTTGTCGGGCGCGCGCTTGTCACGCGGCTGGCACCGCCCGAAACCGAGCTGCACGCGATCCTGCACGACAAGCTTGAACTCGACGCCGCGCAGCGCGCGCAAGTGAAGGGTCTCGAACAGCAGTTTGCGGTGCGGAAAAGCGCACTCGAGCTGGAGATGCGGGCGGACAATGCGCGCCTTGCCGACGCCATCATGGCCGAACACGGCTATGGCCCGGGCGTGCAGGCAGCGGTCGATCGCTCGCACCAGGTCATGGGTGAGCTGCAGAAGGAGACGCTCGCCCATGTGTTCCGGTTGCGTGGTGTCTTGCGGCCGGCCCAGGCCCGCAAGTTCGACGAGGCGGCGGTCAAGGCGCTGACAGCCCCGGCGGAGTGACGCGCGGGAACACTCCGGCGGTGGCGATGTCGCTCACCGGCTGCACCGATGGCGAACTCGCGGCGCTCGCCCTGGCCGGTCGCCAGGCAGCCTATGGCGAATTGATGCGACGATATCGCGATCCGGTGTTTCGCCTGGTCCGCAGCCATGTCGGCGATACCGACGAGGCGCTCGATGTCGTCCAGGAAACCTTCGTCGCGGCCTTTGCCGCCATCGTGCGCTATGATGGCAGCCGGCCGTTTCGGCACTGGGTCAACCGCATCGCACTCAACAAATGCCGCGACTGGGGGCGCCGGCGCAGGGTGCGGCGCTTGTTCAGCTTTGCGCTGCCGATAGACGCAGCAAGCGATCTCGTCGATGCGGCCATCTCGGGCGAGGCGGCGATCGATGACGCCCGCGCGCTGCAGCGTGTCGCAAAGGCGATCGCAGCGCTGCCGGCGAAGCTCAAGGAGCCGTTGCTCCTGACGGCGGTGGATGGACTTTCGCAGGCCGATGCTGCGGCGGTGCTCGGGATCAGCGAGAAGGCGGTCGAAGTGCGGATCTACAGGGCCCGCAAGGCGCTGGCGGGCAGGATCGCCGATGTGACGATGTCGCACCCGGCATCTTGAGGGGCGATCCCGGCCCATGCGTATTACGAGGCACGTCATCGAACGCAATGAAACCCCAGGACAGACATGATCTTGCCAACTTCTCGCCGCGGCTTTCTGCGCGCTGCTGCGTCCTTCGGCGGTGCCATGGCCGTGCCGGGCTGGGCCCGCAGCGGCACCGGCGGCCTGGCGACGGGCAGCGATGTCCTGTCGGGTGAAGACATCAAGCTCAGCATCGGCCATGCCATGCATCGCGTCGGCGGCCGGTCGGGCCATGCCATCGCGGTCAATGGCACAGTGCCCGGGCCGCTCATCCGGTTGCAGGAGGGGCAGAACGTCCGCCTTTCGGTCACCAACACGCTGGCCGAGGACACGTCGATCCACTGGCATGGGCTGTTGCTGCCGTTCCAATATGACGGTGTGCCGGGGCTCAGCTTTCCGGGCATCAAGCCGGGCGAAACCTTCGTCTATGAATTTCCGATCCGCCAGTCGGGCACCTATTGGTATCACAGCCATTCGGGGTTGCAGGAGGCGATGGGGCATTTCGGCTCGATCGTCATCGATCCCGCCGGGGCCGACCGCATCGCGTCCGACCGCGAGCATGTGCTGGTGCTCAGCGACTGGAGCTTCATGCACCCGCACAAGATCTACACGCGGCTGAAGCAGAACGGCGGCAACTTCAATTTCCAGAAGCAGACGCTCGCCGGCCTGCTCGCCGGCAAGGACCAGCCGGCTGCCGACCGCCGGATGTGGGGCGCGATGCGGATGGATCCGACCGATATCTCCGACGCGACGGGGGCGATCTACACCTATCTCGTCAACGGCCATGGGCCGCAGGAAAACTGGACCGGGCAGTTCGTGCCCGGCGAAAAGCTGCGGCTGCGCATCATCAACGCGTCGGCGATGACCAATTTCAACGTGCGGATCCCGGGCCTGGCGATGACGGTGGTGGCGGCCGACGGCAATGCGGTGCAGCCGGTGGCGACCGACGAGTTCCAGATCGGCGTGGCCGAGACCTATGACGTCATCGTGCAGCCACAGGATGACCGTGCCTATGGCTTCATCGCCGAAGGCATCGATCGGTCGGGCCTGGTGCGCGCCACGCTGGCACCGCGGATGGGCATGGTCGGCGAGACACCGCCGCTTCGCAAACGCCCGCTGCTCACCATGAAGGACATGGGCATGGGAGACATGGACATGAGCGGCGGTGCCATGGCCGGGATGGACCACAGCACCATGCCGGGCATGACCCACGACATGGGTTCGATGAAGATGCTCGACCCGTCGGTGGCGCCGCAGGTGAAAATGGGCCCGGGGGTGGCAATGCTG
>JANOCM010000075.1:0-3582 GCA_031412175.1 Alphaproteobacteria bacterium | reverse complement strand
CCGCCTGCCAGGGCACCGGCCAGGTCATCGCCGACCCGTGCGACAGCTGCAAGGGCGCCGGCCGGGTCGAAAAGCAGAAGACCCTTAACGTCAACATCCCCCGCGGGGTCGACGATGGCACGCGCATCCGCGTTGCCGGCGGAGGCGAGGCCGGATCGCGCGGCGGCCCCAACGGTGACCTGTACATCTTCGTCCACCAAAAGGCGCATAAGATCTTCAAGCGCGACGGCACGACGCTGTTCGCCGTCGCGCCGATCTCGATCACCACCGCGGCGCTGGGCGGCGAGATCGAGGTGCCCGGCCTCGACAAGGAAGCCGCCGTCGTCCGCGTGCCGCACGGCACCCAGACCGGCAAGCAGTTCCGGGTGCGCGGCCGCGGCATGCCGGCGCTGAATGGCGGGGCGGCCGGCGGCGGCTTTGGCGACCTTGTCGTCCAGGTCGAGGTCGAAACCCCGGTCAAGCTGACCAAGCGCCAGCGCGAACTGCTCGAGGAATTCCAGGCGCTCGAGGCGGAGGAAGGCGGCAAGAACAATCCGCGGCAGAGCGGCTTCTTCGACAAGCTGAAGGACGCCTGGAACGAACTGACGGACTAGGCCGGTCGCTGCATCTGTGCCAAAGCCCGCCTTCGAAATTTCCGGAGCGTAAAATGATCGACGCCGAATGGTGGGACTATGACGATGCCGACGAGCTGGCCGAGGCGGTGGCCGGCGATGTCGGCTTCATCATCGAACAGGCGCTGGAGGCGCGCGGCCGCGCCATCGTCGCCTTTCCGGGTGGCGAGACGCCGAAGCCGGCGCTGGAGCTGCTCGCCGCGCGCAAGATCGAATGGGCCGATGTGACGATCGTGCCGACCGACGACCGGCTGGTGCCGCCGACCGATCCGCGTTCGAATGTCGGCATGTTGGCCAAGCTGTTCCTGCCGAAAAAGGCGCGCGTCGTGCCGCTGTGCGCCGGCGAGACCGATCCGCAGGCGGCAGGCCGCGCCGCCGATGAACGGCTGGCCGCGCTCGAATGGCCGCTCGATCTCGCCTGGCTCGGCGTCGGCGCCGATGGCCATGTCGCGTCTATTTTCCCCGGCCCCGATTACGACGGCGCGCTCAACGGCCCCAAGGTGCGCCGCGCGATGGGCGTGCGCCCCGATCCGATGCCGGCGAACATGCCGGTCAACCGCGTCACCCTGACCAAATCGGCGCTCGTGTCGGCGCGCGTCGTCACACTGGTGCTGACCGGCAAGGACAAGCGCAAGCTCGTTGAAAAAGCCATCAAGGACGGCGCCGCGAGTTCGCTGCCGATCGGCCGGCTGCTCGCCGACCTCGACATGGACATCGATATCCACTGGTGCGCGTGAAAATTCCTCCCCCCTGAGGGGGAGGAAATTTATTTCTTCACCAGCCCGTGCGCGATCAGGCTTTCGGCGCAATCGACGATCGTTTCCTCCTCAGGCCGCGGCACCCAGCCGAGCACGGCTTTGGCATGTGCCGATGAACATTCGCGCACCTTGCCCAATTCCGGCGTCACCATCCTGACCGTCGGATCGAAGCGCGCCGCGATGCGCAGCAGCCAGTCGGGCAGGCCGCGCGTCGGCACGCGCTTTGCCTGGTCGCCGAGCCGGATCTTGAGCACATCGGCGACATCGCGCATCCACATGAACCTGCCGGCGGCGATGAAGCGTTCGCCGTTCATGTTTGGCGCGGTCATCGCGCGGATGTGGAGATCGGCGACATCGCGGACATCGACGACGGCAAAGCCCAGCCGCGGCAGGCCGGGCAGCGCGCCGTCGAGAAGCTTCTTCACGACTTCAAGCGAGGGCGAAAAGTCACCGCCGAGCACCGGCCCGAGCACCGCCGACGGGTTGATGGTGACGAACTCCATGCCGATGCCATATTGCGCCATCCAGTCGCGCGCGGCGCGCTCGGCATAGGTTTTCGACCTTATATAGGCATAGGTGTCGGGGTTGGTCGGATCGGTCCAATAGCTTTCGTCGAACACCGGGCGCGGTTCGGGGTGGCCATAGGCGATCGCCGCCATCGACGATGTCATCACGACGCGCTTGACCCGGGCGCCTTTGGCGGCCGCAAGCGCGCGCAACGCGCCGTCGCGCGCCGGGCGGATCAGATCCTGCTCGTCCTTGGGCTCGCGATCGGGAATCGGCGAGGCGATGTGCTGGACATAGTCGCACCCGGCCATCGCTTCCTCCCAGCCGGCATCACCGCTCAGGTCGGCGGCGAACAACTGCAGGTCCGGCGCGCCGAGCGACGCGCGCACCGCATCGGCGCGAGCAAGGTTGCGGATGGTGCCGCGGACTGTCCAGCCGTCAGTTAAGAGCTGTTTAATGATGAAACCGGCGATATAACCGGACGCGCCCGTAACGAGAACCAAGCCTTTGGACATGATCACCCCCGAAATTTCACGCTGGCAAAGCCTTGCAGCGTCTGGTATCAGGATGACAAATGCCGTCTGAACTGTCAACAGATGTCGAACGCCGCTATGCGGTCGTTGCGGCCGCGCTCAAGGCCTTTTCGCGCTTTGGCTATCGCCGCACCGCCATGGCCGACATCGCCAGCGAGGCCGGGGTGTCGCGCCCGTCGCTGTACCTGGTCTTCCCCAACAAGGCGGCGGTGTTCCGCGCGCTGATCGACGTGCTGCTGTCGGGCGCCATGTCGGGCGCCGAAGCCGCCTGGACCGACGGCATGGCCCCCGCCGAAGGGCTGGCGGCGGCGATCCTCGCCAAGGATCTGCCGATCCACCAGCTGTTCGCCGCCACCCCGCACGCCAGCGAGATCCTGGCCGAGGCCGAGGCGCTGGCGGCTGACCTGCACAAGGACGTCGCGAGCCGCTTCACGACGCTGGTCGCCGATCGGCTGGCGGCGGCGGGCGATACCGAGGCCGGCGACACGGCGCGACTGGTCGCCAATGCTGCCAATGGCCTGAAACACGCTGGGCTCGACGAGGCGACGTACGTCGCCGATGTGCGCCGGCTTGCCGCGCTGGTCGCCGGCGGCTTGCCCCGCGCCGCCTGAACGGGCATCGCGGCGGGCATGGATGCCCTGCCGCTTTTCCTCACCCTTTCCGGCCGCGAGGTCATCGTCATCGGCGATGGCGAGGCAGCGGCCGCCAAGGCGCGGCTCGTGACGGCGGCGGGCGGCATCATTGCCGGTGAAGACGCCGCCGCGCCGGTGCTGGCGTTCGTGGCCATCGATGACGAGGCGGAGGCGCAGGCGGCAGCAACGCGGCTGCGGGCGCGCGGCCTGCTGGTCAATGTCGTCGACCGGCCGGCGATGTCGGATTTCCTGATGGGAGCGATCATCGACCGGTCGCCGGTCGTCGTTGCAATCTCGACCGGCGGCGCCACCGCCAGCCTGTCGCGCGCGCTCAGGGGCCGGCTGGAGGCGCTGCTGCCGGCCTCGCTGGGGCCGCTGGCCCGCGCGATCGGCGCCGCGCGCGGGGCGGCGAGTGCCGCCCACCCCGGCGTGGGCGCGCCCCGCCCGGCGGGGGAGGGGGCGGGGGGCGAGCGGGGGCCGCGCGCTGCGCGGGGCCCGCGGGCCGGGGGCGGCGGCGGGGGGGGGGCCGCCCGGGGGGGGG
>JANOCM010000074.1:0-3198 GCA_031412175.1 Alphaproteobacteria bacterium | reverse complement strand
GTGGATGATATTGGGCTCGGTGGCGACGATGACGACGGGTTCGGGGCTGTTGAGCGCATAGTTGAGGATGCCGCTGGTGGCGCCGATATAATGCGCGAGGTCGAGGATCGCCGCCGGGCATTCGGGGTGGGCGAGCACCGGTGCGGCAGGATGCTGCGCCTTGAGCTTCAGCAATTCGGTCACCGAAAAGCGTTCGTGGACGATGCAGCTGCCGTCCCACAACAGCATTTCGCGGCCGGTTTTGCGGTTGAGCCAGGCGCCCAGGTGCTTGTCGGGGGCGAACAGGATCTTCTGGTCGCGCGGCAGCTGGTTGATGATCTTTTCGGCCGAACTCGACGTCACGATGATGTCGCTCTCCGCCTTCACCGCCGCCGAGCAGTTGATGTAGGTGAGGCTGATGTGATCGGGGTGGGCGCGGCGGAAACGCGCGAACTCCTCGGGCGGGCAGCTGTCCTCGAGGCTACACCCGGCTTTCAGGTCGGGCAGTACGACGGTCTTCTGCGGGGACAGGATCTTGGCGACCTCGGCCATGAACTTGACGCCGCAAAAGGCGATGACCTCGGCGTCGGTATCGGCAGCCTTGCGGC
This sequence comes from Alphaproteobacteria bacterium, assembly GCA_031412175.1. Taxonomy (GTDB): domain Bacteria; phylum Pseudomonadota; class Alphaproteobacteria; order Sphingomonadales; family Sphingomonadaceae; genus Sandarakinorhabdus. The sequence goes on along the minus strand of JANOCM010000074.1, from coordinate 2,611 downwards.
TGAGATCGAGACTGTCGCCAACAAAGTCGGCAATGTCCTGGATTGCCGGATCCTGGTAGTAATGCGCGAGGATAACGGCGTTCTTCTCTTTGCGCAGCCGGTTGATCTCGGCCCTGAGATCGAGGCCGGCGAGGCCTCCGGCGCCGCCAAGCGGATTCAAACGTGCGTCCATCGATCAGCCCTTTATCGCCGCTTCGCCCTGGAAGCGCACCACCACCCGCGGCTTTAGCCCAGTTGCAACCAGTGGGGCAGCAAGATTTTGTGTCAGCGCCGTGCGTGCGGCAGTGCGTGCCGCCTGCAGGAAGAATGCCTGCCGCGCCTGACGCTTCATGTCGTCGCCGGCGACGCGCAGGCTCTGCTTCAATATCGCCTCGCGCTTGTCGCCGCTGGCAAGGTCGATGCCGTCGACGATGACCCGGGCACGCGCGCCATCGACGTTGATCTCGCCGGGCACAGGGTCGGGCAACACCGCCACCAGGGTCGCGGTCTGGGGGTCCCAATTGAGGTTGCGCCGCTCCACGGCGGCAAGGTTGATGACATAGCGGACGGCGCCGGGAACGATGACATAGGTTGTCGTGTCGAGTGGCTTGAACCAGCCATTGTCGGCGGTCCGCGCGACCGAAAACAGCCGCGCTTCGAATATGGACAGCTGGTTCATCGATCGCATCGAGGTCGCAACCGTGCCGATGACGTCGATATCGGCGTCACCGCTCAGCCAGCGCGCCAGCGGCCCGCCGATGGCATCGGGCAGCAGCGCCGGCAACTTGGGCGCCGCGACGACGCCGATGACCAGCGCCACCCCCGCGGCAACGACTGTGCCACCCTTCACGCCAGCCGCCAGCTGTCGCCCTCGGCAACCACCTGCCCGCGCACCTGCAGGTCGATCAGATGTGCCAGCACCGATCGCCCGGCGGCCGGGTGCAAGCGCTTGTCGACCATCGCATACATCACCGCGACCATCGCAGGGATGGTCTGCGGGCCATCGCCGAGCAGCTTCAGTATCTGCGTCTCGCGCTGCTTGCGGTGGGTGACCAAGCCGCGGACAAAGCGCTGCGGATCGGTGACCGCGTCGCCGTGCGTCGGGTGATAGATGGCGTCGTCGCGGTCGATCAGCTTGCGCAAGCTGGCCATGTACGCCGCCATGTCGCCATCGGGCGGTGCGACCACGGTCGTGCTCCAGCCCATGACATGGTCGCCGGTGAACAGTGCCTTTTCCTCGGCCAGCGCATAGCACAGATGGTTCGATGTGTGGCCAGGCGTTGCCAGCGCCGTCAGCGTCCATCCGGGCCCCGATATGCTGTCGCCATCGGCCATGATCGCATCGGGGGCATAGGTCGGATCAAAGCCTGCGTCGGCGCGCGGGCCATCGTCGGACAGCACCAGCGGTACACAGCCGACGATGCGCGCACCGGTCGCCGCCTGCAGCGCCGGCGCCGCCGGGCTATGGTCCATGTGGGTATGGGTGATGACGATATGGCTGACCGTCTCGCCGGCGAGGCTGTCGATCAGCGCGGCGACATGCGCCGGGTCGGCGGGGCCGGGATCGATGACCGCGACGGTGCCGTGGCCGACGACGAACGTGCCGGTGCCGGTGTAGGTGAAGGGCGACGGATTGTGCGCCAGCAGCCGTCGCACCAGCGGCGAGCGCGGCACCAGCCGGCCCCAGGCGGCAGCGTCGGGGTGGGTCGACAGGTCCATGGCGCACCATGTGGCAGGCTGCGGCCACTTTTTAAAGTCTGTCAGGATTTTCCCAGAGTTGCCCGACTTCGCCAAAGCCGTTAGCCACGACCCGAATACGGGGTCACCGCCATGCAGCATTTTGATGTCATCATCGTCGGCGCCGGCCATGGCGGCGCGCAGGCCGCGGTGCAATTGCGCCAGCTGGGCTTTACCGGCAGCATCGCGATGATCGGCGACGAACCCGAAGTCCCGTACGAGCGCCCGCCGCTGTCGAAGGATTTCCTCGCCGGCGAGAAGGCCTTTGAGCGGATGATGATCCGGCCGGTGACCTTCTGGGACGATCGCCAGGTGACCATGCTTACAAGGCATTTGGTAACCGCCGTCGATGCACAGGCGAAGGCTGTCACGACCGCGGCTGGCGAAAGTTTGGGCTACGGCGACCTGATCTGGGCAACGGGTGGCGCCCCGCGGCGGCTGGCATGCGAGGGGCATGATCTTGCCGGCATCCACGCCATCCGCACCCGCGCCGATGTCGACCTGTTGAAGATCGAGCTGCCAGCGGCGCACAGCATCGCCATCGTCGGCGGCGGCTATATCGGGCTCGAAGCGGCAGCGGTGCTGGCCAAGCTCGGCAAACAGGTCGTCGTGCTGGAGGCGATGGACCGCGTGCTGGCACGCGTCGCCGGGCCGGTGCTGTCTGCCTTCTACGAGGCCGAGCACCGGGCACACGGTGTCGAGATCCGCACCAATGTCATGGTTACCGGCATCATCGGCATGGATGGCCGCGCCGCTGGCGTACGGCTCGCCGATGGCAGCAGCATCGCCGCCGACATGGTGATCGTCGGCATCGGGATCATGCCGGCGGTGGCCCCCTTGCTGGCGGCCGGCGCGGCGGGTTCCAACGGCGTCGATGTCGACGACCATTGTCAGA
>JANOCM010000073.1:0-6849 GCA_031412175.1 Alphaproteobacteria bacterium | reverse complement strand
CGTCGGCGTCAGCGGTCGAGCACCGCGTCGATACTGTGCGCCACCGCGTCCATGTCGGCCATGCCATCGACCCGGTCGACGAGCCCGCGCGCTTCGTAATGCGGCAGGATCGGCGCTGTCTTGGCGCGATATTCGGCCATGCGGGTGCGCACGGTTTCGGCATTGTCGTCGGGCCGGCGCTTGAATTCGCTCGATCCGCAGATATCGCAGACCCCTTCGACCTTGGGCAGCTTGTGGCGGTCGTGATAGCCTTCACCGCACTTGGCGCAGGTGAAGCGGCCGGTGATGCGATCGACCAGCGCATCCTCGTCGACTTCGAGCTCGATGACATGATCGAGGGCGAGGCCCTTTTCGGTCAGCATCGCATCGAGCGCCAGCGCCTGGACGCTGGTGCGCGGATAGCCATCGAGGATGAAGCCCTGGCGGGCGTCGTCATGGTCGAGGCGTTCCGACAAGATGCCGTTGACGATATCGTCGGACACCAGCCCGCCCGATTCCATCACCGATTTTGCCTGCAGGCCGACAGGTGTTTGCGCGGCGACGGCGGCCCGGAGCATGTCTCCGGTAGAAAGCTGGACAAGTCCCCGTTCTTTGACGAGTCGGCTTGCCTGGGTCCCCTTCCCCGCGCCGGGCGGACCCAGCAAGATCAAATTCAACGGCGCGCTCCCCCCCGGAGTTTCGATTTCTTTATCAGACCCTCATATTGATGCGCGAGCAAGTGGCTCTGGATCTGGGCGACGGTGTCCATCGTGACATTGACGACGATCAGCAGCGATGTGCCGCCCAGCGCGAGGCCGGTGCCGAGCCGCGCCGACAGGAATTCGGGCAGCAGGCAGATCACGGTCAGATAGGCGGCGCCCACGACGGTGATGCGGGTCAGCACGAAATCGAGATACTCCGATGTGCGCACACCGGGGCGGATGCCCGGGATGAAGCCGCCGTATTTCTTCAGATTCTCGGCCGTCTCCTCGGGATTGAAGACGATGGCCGTGTAGAAAAAGCTGAAGAAGATGATGCCGGCGGCATACATCAGCATGTACAGCGGCGCACCGTGCTGCAGCGAGGTGGTGACGGTCAGCAGCCAGTCGGGGCCACTGCCGCCCTGCGCCGCGAACTGCGCAATGGTCAGCGGCATCAGCAGCAGCGAAGACGCAAAGATCGGCGGGATGACGCCGGCGGTGTTGAGCTTCAGCGGCAGGTGCGAGCTGTCGCCCTGGAAGGTGCGGGTGCCGACCTGGCGCTTGGGATACTGGATCAGGATGCGGCGCTGGGCGCGTTCCATCAGGCAGATGAAGGCGATGGTGCCGAGCGCGATGATGCCGACGATCAGCACGGCGACCGGCGACAGGGCACCGGTGCGGCTCTGTTCGAACAGCTGGCCGATCGCGGTCGGCAGATGCGCGACGATGCCCGCCATGATGATCAGCGAGATGCCGTTGCCGATGCCACGGCTGGTGATCTGTTCGCCCAGCCACATCAGGAACATGGTGCCGCCGATCAGCGTGATGACGGTGGTGATGCGGAAGAACATGCCGGGGTCGATCACTGCCGACGCGCCCTGGCCGGCGCCCCAGCTTTCAAGGCCGACAGCGATGCCATAGCCCTGGATGGCGGTCAGGAAGACGGTGCCGTAGCGGGTGTACTGGTTGAGCGTCTTGCGACCCGAATCGCCTTCCTTCTTCAACGCCATGAAGCTCGGCAGCAGGCTGGTGAGCAGCTGCACGACGATCGAGGCGGTGATGTAAGGGGTGACGCCCAGCGCAATCAGCGACATGCGCTCGAGCGCGCCGCCCGAGAACATGTTGAAGAAATCGAGCACGCCGCCCTGCGTCTGACTGAACAGCGAGTTCAAGGCGGTGGGATCGATGCCGGGCAGCGGCACGAACGAGACAAGACGGAAGACGATCAGCGCGCCAAGCGTGAACCACAGCCGCTTCTTGAGCTCGGTGGCCTTGGAGAAGTTCGCGAAACTGAGGTTCGCGGCCATGTTTTCGGCGGCTGACGCCATAGTCCCTACCCGATCATCAAACCGGCGCGCTGCCGGGGGTTCAAAACGGCGAAACGCCGCGCAAGGCCGTTAGATAGGCAATGCGCGGCGTTTCTACCATGTGTCTTTTTGCGTGAAGGCGGGGTCGCTTACTTGGCGGCCTTCAGCGCCGCGGCCTTGGCTTCACGAGCGACGGCGCGAGCCGCCTTCTGCTCATCGCGGCTCAGCGGCTCGGGCTTGGGGGCGGGCAGTTCGAGGCTGCCGCCGGCGGCTTCGACAGCGGCCTTGGCGGCGGCGCTGGCACCGGCGAGCTTGAGGTTGACCTTGGCGGTCAACGCGCCCTTGGCGAGCAGGCGGACGCCGTCACGCGCATGCGTCAGCACCTTGGCATCGAGCAGCGCCTGGGTGTCGATGACCTTGCTGGTGTCGAGACGGCCGGCATCGATCATCAACTGCAGGGTGCCGAGGTTGATTTCGGCATAATCCTTGCGGAAGATGTTGTTGAAGCCGCGCTTTGGCAGCCGCATGTGCAGCGGCATCTGGCCGCCTTCGAAACCCTTGATCGACACGCCCGAGCGTGACTTCTGGCCCTTCTGGCCGCGGCCGGCGGTCTTGCCGAGGCCGGAACCGATGCCGCGGCCGACGCGGACGCGGCTCTTCCTTGCACCGGGATTGTCGTGGAGGTCGTTGAGTTTGGTAACGTCGGTCATGAGATGCACTCGCTTTCGCTTTGGGCGCGCAATGGGGAAACGGCGGCCGCGGACGGCCGCCGGCGGAATCAGGCTGCTTCGACCTTCAGCATGTGCGCCACCTTGGCGATCATGCCGCGCACCGACGGCGTATCCTCGAGGACACGCGACTTGTGCATCTTGTTGAGGCCGAGGCCGACCAGCGTTGCTTCCTGGTCAGGGGCACGGCGGATCGGCGAACCGATCTGCGTGACCTTGACCTTCGCAACGACCGGGGCGGCCGCTTCAGTCTTGGGGGCTTTGGCCATCGATTGCGTCCTTATGCGACCGCTTCGGCTTCGGCTTCGGCGACACGCGCCGAAACGTCACCACGGCGCGCCATCAGATCGGCAATCTTCTTGCCGCGCCGCTGCGCCACCGACTTGGGGCTGGTCTGTTCGCTGAGCGACGCAAAGGTCGCGCGAATCATGTTGTAGGGGTTGTTGGTGCCGACCGACTTGGTCACCACATCGGCAACGCCCAAGGCTTCGAACACGGCGCGCATCGGGCCGCCGGCGATGATGCCGGTACCCTGGGCCGCCGAGCGGACATAGACCTTGCCGGCGCCGAAATGGCCATAGCCATCATGGTGCAGGGTGCGGCCATCGCGCAGCGGCACGCGGATCATTGCCTTCTTGGCAGCAGCGGTGGCCTTCTGGATGGCTTCGGGCACTTCGCGCGCCTTGCCATGGCCGAAGCCGACCCGGCCCTTGGCATCGCCGACGACGACGAGCGCTGCAAAGCCGAAGCGCTTGCCGCCCTTCACCGTCTTCGAGACGCGGTTGATGTGAACCAGCTTTTCAACCAGTTCCTCGCCGCCGGCCTCGACCGGATTGTTGCCGTCGCGGCGGCCACGGCCACCACGATCGCGATCGTTGCCGCCGCCGGGGCCACGACCACGACCGCCGCCGGGTCCACCCGGGCCGCCGCGGCCACGGCGTTCACCGCCTGGAGCCGCTGCCGGCGCGTTCTGAATTTCGTCAGCCATTGCTTAAAACTCCAATCCGCCTTCGCGGGCACCATCGGCCAGCGATTTGACGCGGCCGTGGAAGATGAAACCGCCACGATCGAAGACCACCGCCGAAACGCCGGCCGCCTTCGCCCGCTCGGCGAGGCGCTTGCCCACGGCCGCTGCGGCATCCTTGGTGGCGCCGGTGACGTCGCGGACGTCCTTTTCCAGCGTCGATGCCGAAGCCACCGTAACGCCATTGGCGTTGTCGATGACCTGGGCATAGATATGCTGCGACGTGCGATGGATCGACAGCCGCGGGCGCGCGCCGCTCTTGGCACGCAGCGCGGTGCGGACGCGCCGACGGCGCTGATCGAAAAGCGAAAGCTTGGCCATTACTTCTTCTTCCCTTCCTTGCGGAAGATAACTTCGCCGCGGTACTTGATACCCTTGCCCTTGTAGGGCTCCGGCTTGCGCCAGCGGCGGATTTCGGCGGCAACCTGGCCGACGCGCTGCTTGTCGTTGCCAGTAATCTCGACCGTCGTCTGGTCGGGGGTCTTGATCGTGATGCCTTCCGGGATCGCGAAATCGACATCATGGCTGTAGCCGAGCTGCAGCTTCAAATTCGAACCCTGCACCGAGGCGCGATAGCCGACGCCGGTGATTTCCAGCACCTTGGTGAAACCCGTCGAAACGCCGGTCACCAGGTTCGAAACCAGGGTGCGCTGCATGCCCCAGAAGGCACGGGCGCGCTTGGTTTCGTTGGCCGGGTTGACGCCGATTTCGGCGTCGCGGATTTCATAAGCGATGTCGTCCGACATCGGCATGGTCAGGACGCCCTTGGGGCCCTTTACCGACAGGATGCGGTCTTCGATGCTGGCGGTAACTCCGGCCGGAACCGGCACCGCCTTCTTTCCGATGCGCGACATGGCTTAAAACACCTGGCAGAGGACTTCGCCGCCGGCATTCTGCTCACGCGCTTCCGCGTCGGACAGAACACCCTTTGGCGTCGAAACGATGACGATACCGAGGCCATTGCGGACCCGCGGCAGTTCGGTGGCGCCCGAATAGACGCGGCGACCGGGCTTCGAAACGCGGGCGATGTGCTGGATCGCCGGCTTGCCTTCGAAATACTTCAGGTCGATGCGCAGCGCGGCGGCAGCGGTGCCGCCGTCGGCTTCGGAATAGCCACGGATATAGCCTTCGCGCTGCAGCACGTCGAGGACGCGGGCACGCAGCTTGGAGGCCGGGGTGAGGATCGAATCCTTCTTGGCCTGCTGGCCATTGCGGATCCGGGTGAGCATGTCACCAAGGGGGTCGGTCATCGACATTCAGATGTTCCTACCAGCTCGACTTTGTCACGCCGGGAATCAGGCCCTTGTTGGCCAGTTCGCGGAGCATGATGCGCGAGAGCTTGAACTTGCGGTAATAGGCGCGGCTGCGGCCGGTGAGCTCGCAGCGGTTGCGAACCCGCGTCGGATTGGCGTTGCGCGGCAATTCCGCCATTTTCAGGCGGGCCATCAGGCGTTCGCCGTCGTCGCGGCTTTCGTCGTTGGCGATCGCCTTCAGCACGGCGAACTTGCCGGCGTACTTCACCACCAGCGCCTTGCGGCGCTCGTTCTTGTTGATCGAGGAGAGCTTAGCCATGCGTCAGGCCGCCTTCTTGTCTTCGGTGAGGCCGATGAACGGGAAGCCGAACGCCTTCAGCAGCGCGCGGGCTTCGTCGTCGGTCTTCGCCGTCGTGGTGACGATCACATCCATGCCGCGGACGCTGTCGATCCGGTCATAGTTGATTTCGGGAAAGATGATCTGTTCCTTCAGGCCCATGGCATAGTTGCCACGGCCATCGAACGACTTGGGGTTGAGCCCGCGAAAATCGCGAACGCGCGGCAGGGCCACGGTGATCAACCGGTCGAGAAACTCGTACATCTTTTCACGGCGCAGGGTGACCTTGCAGCCGATCGGCATGCCTTCGCGCAGCTTGAAGGTCGCCACCGACTTCTTGGCCTTGGTGATCACGGGCTTCTGCCCGGCGATCAGCGCCATTTCCTCGGCGGCCTTGTCGACCTTCTTCTTGTCCTGCGTGGCTTCGCCGACGCCCATGTTGATGACGATCTTGTCGATCTTTGGAACCTGCATCAGGTTCTTGTAGCCGAACTGCTCGATCATCTGGGCGCGGACCTTGTCCACGTACAGTTGCTGCATCCGGGTCAGATTTGCTGCATCAGCCATCGATCAATTCTCCCGACCGCTTGGCGACACGCACCTTGCGACCATCTTCCAGAACCTTGAAACCGACACGCGTCGGCTTTCCGGTTTTCGGGTCCTCGATCGCCACCTTGGAGATGTGCAGGGGCGCTTCGATGCGCTCCAGGCCACCCTGGGGGTTGGTCTGCGAGGGTTTCTTGTGGCGGGTCATCATGTTGACACCGCCGACGACAACCTTGCCTTCCTTGGGCATCGCCTTGGTGACTTCACCATGCTTGCCCTTGTCCTTGCCGGACAGGATGACGACCTTGTCGCCCCTCTTGATCTTCGCGGCGCTCATTACAGCACCTCCGGCGCAAGGCTGATGATCTTCATATGGCCCGACGCGCGCAGTTCGCGCACCACCGGCCCAAAGATACGGGTGCCGATCGGCTCCTCGTTCTTGTTGATCAGCACGGCGGCATTGCCGTCGAAACGGATGACCGAGCCATCGGCGCGCCGGATGTCCTTGGCGGTGCGAACGACGACGGCGCGATGCACGTCACCCTTCTTCACCTTGCCCTTGGGCTGCGCTTCCTTGACCGAAACGACGATGACATCGCCGACGCCGGCGAACCGACGCTTCGATCCGCCCAGCACCTTGATGCACATCACCCGTTTGGCACCGCTGTTGTCAGCGACGTCGAGGTTCGTCTGCATCTGGATCATGTGTTCGATCCTTCATTAAAATTGCGAGAAGCGGTCATCAGCCGACCTTCTCCAGAACTTTCCAGGTCTTCAGCTTGGAAATCGGGGCACATTCCTCGATCCGCACTGTGTCGCCGGCCTTGATGACATTGCCCTCGTCATGGGCATGATATTTCTTCGAACGACGGATGATCTTGCCATAGACCGGGTGCGCAACCTTGCGCTCGATCAGGACGACGATCGTCTTGTCACCCTTGTCGGACACGACCGTGCCCTGGAGGACGCGTTTC
>JANOCM010000072.1:0-6931 GCA_031412175.1 Alphaproteobacteria bacterium | reverse complement strand
GTGCCGTGCCATGTGCCCGCCGGCAACCGCGCGCTCGACCGGCTGGTGCAGATCGGTCGTGCGGTGTTCGTCATCGTCGACAACATCGGGCAGGTCCTCGCCTTTCTCGGCCAGACGCTGACCGTGCTGGCGCAAACGCTGATCGGCCGCCGCACGCTGCGCTGGAATGCCGTCATCCACCAGTGCGAGGCCATTGGCGTCAACGCGCTGGCCATCGTCGGGCTGCTGCTGTTCCTCGTCGGCATCGTCGTTGCGCAGCAGGGCGCCGTGCAGCTGCGCCAGTTCGGGGCAGAGGTATTCGTCGTCAACCTCATCGGCCGCGGCACCTTTCGCGAGCTCGGCCTGCTGCTGACCGCGATCATGGTCGCCGGGCGATCGGCATCGGCGTTCGCGGCGCAGATCGGCTCGATGAAATTGAACCAGGAGGTCGACGCGCTCGAAACCATCGGCATGTCACCGATCGAGGTGCTGGTCATCCCGCGGGTCATCGCCATGTCGATCATGCTGCTGCTGCTCGGCTTTTATGGCTCGATCATGGCGGTCATCGGCGGCGGGCTGTTCTGCTGGGTATCGCTCGGCATTCCGCCGGTGTCGTTCATCCAGCGGCTGCAGGAGGCCACCCCGCTGTCCGATCTCGTCATCGGACTGGTCAAGGCGCCGTTCTTCGGCTTCATCGTCGCCTTGATGGGATGTTTCCAGGGTATGCAGGTCACCGGCAACGCCGAATCGGTCGGCCAGCGCACCACCCAGGCAGTGGTTGAATCGATCTTCATCGTCATCGTGCTCGATGCGTTCTTCGCGGTGTTCTTTTCGGCATTGGGCTACAACTGATGGCCGACACGCTGTCCCCCATCTTGCCCGATGATGCCGATGTGATCATCCGCGTCCGCGGCCTCGAAAACGGCTTCAGCGGCCAGTCGGTCCATGAAAAGCTCGATCTCGACGTCCGGCGCGGCGAAATCCTCGGCGTCGTCGGCGGCTCGGGCACCGGCAAATCGGTGCTGATGCGGTCGATCATCGGCCTGCAGAAACCCGCCGCCGGCAGTGTCGAGATCTTCGGCGCCGATGCGATGCACCTCGATGCCGCCGCGGCGAAGGACCTGCGCCGGCAATGGGGCGTGCTGTTCCAGGAAGGCGCGCTGTTTTCATCGCTGACCGTCGCCGAGAACATCCAGGTGCCGATGCGCGAGTTCCTCGACCTGCCGCCGGGGCTGATGGACGAACTGGCCGGCTTCAAAGTCAGCATGGTCGGGCTGCCCCCCGAAGCCGGGCCGAAATTCCCGTCGGAACTTTCGGGCGGCATGAAGAAACGCGCCGGGCTGGCGCGCGCGCTGTCGCTCGATCCGCTGCTGCTGTTCCTCGACGAACCGACCGCCGGGCTCGATCCGATCTCGGCCGCCGCGTTCGACGACCTGATCAAGGTCCTGAAGCAGACGCTGGGGCTGACGGTGTTCCTCATCACCCATGATCTCGACACGCTGCACGCCATCTGCGACCGCGTCGCGGTACTGGCCGACAAAAGGGTGCTCGCGGTGGGAACGATTCCGCAACTTCTGGAGTTCGATCACCCTTGGGTGCGGGAATATTTCGCCGGACCGCGCGGCCGTGCCGCAAACCTGCAGCCCGCGATGGAACCCGCCTGATGGAAACGCGCAGCAACTATGCCATCGTCGGCGCCGTCGTCGTGGCGATCACTGTCGCGATGTTCGTCGCGGTGATCTGGCTGGCGCGGTTTTCGGGGTCGGACAACCAGCATTTCGACATCTTCTTCCGCCAATCGATCAACGGCCTCGCCATCGGATCGCCGGTTGCCTTCAACGGCGTTCCGGTCGGCAAGATCGAAACCATCAAGCTGCTGCCCGATACCCCGCAGTTCGTCCGCGTCCGCATCTCGATCGCGGAGGATGTGCCGGTGCTGAAGGGCACCACCGCGCAGGTCGAAGGCGTCGGCTTCACCGGCGTCAGCCAGATCCAGCTGTCGGGGGCCATGCAGGGCGCCGAACGCATCACCGAAATCGGCCCCTATGGCGTGCCGGTGATCCCGCCGCGCGTCGGCGGTTTCGGCGCGCTGCTCGCCAATGCCCCGGAATTGCTCAACAACCTGTCGAAACTCACCGAGCGGCTGTCGGAAGTGCTCAACCCCGCCAACCGCGAAAGCATCGCCGGCATCCTGCGCAACACCGATCGCGCCACCGGCGCGCTGGCCGATCGCGCGCCTGAAATCGCCGAAACGATCACCGAGGCGCGCAACACGCTGAAGGCCGCCACCGCCACGCTGCAACGCATCGACAAGCTGGCGACGACGACCGACGCGCTGCTCGCCAACGACGGCAAGCCGCTCGTTGCCGACCTGCGCCAGGCGATCAAATCCGCCGAAACCACATTGTCGCGCATCGATGCGCTGACCGCCGCCGCCAAGCCGGGCATCGAAGCGCTCAGCACCCAGACCCTGCCGGCCGCCAACCAGCTGATCCGCGAGTTGCGCGAGGTCACCGGCAACCTTGGCGCGATCGCCGCCAAGCTCGACGAAGACCCCGCGGGTGCGTTGATCGGCGGCCGCCAGCTGCCCGACTATGTGCCGCCCAAACCGGAGAAAACGCGGTGAAGCCACCCTATCTCGCCATGGCGACGGCCTTTGCGCTGACCGCCTGTGGCCCGCTGGTGCAGATCGGCGGCAATGCCAAGGCGCCCGCATCGCTGCTGACGTTGACCGCGACCGCGGCGCCGCGTGCCCCCGGCGGCCCGGTGCGCAGCGCCGACACCATCGCCGTCGAGGTGCCGGCGGTGCCCGCGGCGCTGCAGACACTGCGGCTGCCGGTGACCACCAGCGCCACCGAAGTCACCTATCTGACCGGTGCAACCTGGGCCGAACAGCCGGCGCGGCAGTTTCAGCGCCTGTTGGCGGACACGCTGGCGGCCGCGGGCCAGCCGGTCGTCGACCTGCGCCAGGGCAATATCACATCGGCGCGCACACTGACCGGCACCTTGCGCGACTTCGGCCTCGACGTGCGTGACCCGGCGGTGCCGGTGGTGCGCGTCCGCTATGACGCCCAGATCGCCGCGCCGCGCGCCGCCGAGGTGGCACTGCGGCGGTTCGAAACCACCGAGCCGGTGGCAAGCGAAACGCCCGTCGCAGTGGCCGCTGCCTTGAACCGCGCCAGCAACCGCATCGCCGCCGACATCGCCGACTGGAGCCGCAAATAGCGCTTGTGCCCGATTTGGGGCATCCGTCACCCCCGCGCAGGCGGGGGTCCATCGCCCGCCAGTGCCATCAGCGGGCAGACTCGGGCGATGGATTCCCGCCTTCGCGGGAATGACGTTTCCAAATAGCTGCAATCGAACTTAGAATATCGAAAAATCCTGGGGAGACTCGCCATGCCTTACGTCCGTCCCGATGTGCAGAATCTGTTGTCGATGCTCGCCGCCCAGCCCGGCCCGAAAATGGAGGACGGCGACGCGCAGGCCGCCCGCCAGATGATGACGATGATGGCGTCGCTCGCCGAAAGGCCGCGCCCCGACGTCGCCGAGATCAAGGACCTGAGCATTCCCAGCCTGCATGGCCACGCCATTCCGGCGCGGCTGTACCGCAACACGCTCGCCACCGATCCGGCGCCGGTGCTGATCTTCTACCACGGCGGCGGCTGGGTGATCGGCGATCTCGATGTCTATGATTCGCTCTGCGCCGAAGTGTGCAGCGTGCTCAACATGACCGTCGTGTCGATCGACTATCGCCTCGCCCCCGAACATCAGTTTCCGGCGGCGACCGAGGATTGCATCGCGGCAACGCAATGGCTGGCGCGCAGCCCGGCAGAGATCGGCCATGCCGTCACCGGCGTCGTTCCGGCCGGCGACAGTGCCGGCGGCAACCTCGCCGCGGTCATTAGCCAGGAGCTCAATGCCAAGCTGCCGGTGCCGATCCTTGCGCAATGGCTGATCTACCCCGGCGTCGACATGACATGGACAACCGGGTCGATGGTCGATTTCGCCGATGGCTACCTGCTTACCGCCGGCGGCATGGAATGGTTCACCAAACATTATATGGGCGACCAGGACCTGACCCACCCCTGGGCGTCGCCGCTGCTCGTCGAAAGCCTTACCGGCCAGCCATCGACGCTCGTCTTCACCTGCAGCCTTGATCCGCTGCGCGACCAGGGCCGCGCCTATGCCGCCAAGCTGGTCGCCGCGGGCGTGCGCACGATCTTCCGCGAGGCGCATGGCCAGATCCATGGTTCGGTGACATTGCGCGGCGGCATCCCCAGCGCGCAGGACGATCTCCACGCCAACCTCCACGACCTGAAGACGCTGATCAACGAGGCCGTGGCGGCACAGCCGGCAACGGCGATCGCCGCCGAATGAGGCGCGCCGTCCTGCTGGTGCTGGCACTGGCGGCAGCCCCGGCCGCTGCCAACCCGGTCCCGGCCGAAGCGCAGATGATGCGCGAAACCTGGACGAAGACCGACAAGCCGGACGCCACCATCGTCCAGCCAATATTCGGCAGGGTCATCAGCTTTGCCGTGCCGCGCGGCTTTGTCATCGCCTGGCGCCAGCAGGTCGTCGGGGGCTATCTCGTCGAATATGTCCCCGATGGTGAAACGATCGAAAACTGGAGCCGGATGATCACCGTGACCGCGCGCGTCGGCGCCGGTGCGGCACGGGTCGAGGACGACCAGCTCGCCAATGTCCTGTTCAACAAGCCGAGCTGCGAAGGCTGGCGCTATACCGATCTGGGTGCGGTTCCGAACCAGGGCGCCGCGCGACGCCGCAACCTGATCATCGGCTGCGACGCGATCGGCGGCAAGGAATACAGCAAGGCGGTGGCAGGTGCCGGCGAGCGCGCCGCAATCGCCTTTGTCCGCGATGACGAGGCCGTCTGGACGATTCAGTACGCCGAACGGAGCCTGCCGGCACGGCCGCGCACCCTGTTCGATCCCGCCACGGCACCCGCCTTGCTCGACCGCATGCGGATCACCACCTGCGGCGAGCCCGCCAAGGGCGACGATTGCCACATCGAAAGCCCCCGCAAATGACGACGACGCCGCGCGCGCATCCATCGGGCCTGCCCTACCGCCCCTGCGTCGGCATCCTGCTGTTCAACGCCGATGGCCAGGTCTTTGTCGGCCAGCGCCTCGATTCAAAGCTCGAGGCCTGGCAGATGCCGCAGGGCGGCATCGACGACGGCGAGGAACCGCTCGCCACCGCGATCCGCGAGCTCGGCGAGGAAACCGGCATCGCGCCGCACCTTGTCGAAGTCATCGCCGAAACACCCGACTGGCATTATTACGACCTGCCCGACGAAATGGTCGGCACGATCTGGAAGGGCCGTTATGCCGGCCAGCGCCAGAAATGGTTTTCGATGCGGTTCCTGGGCACCGACGCTGACGTGGCGATCGACACCGAACATCCCGAATTCAAGGCGTGGCGCTGGACCGGCGTGGACACGCTCGTCGAGCTGGCGGTGCCGTTCAAGCGCGATCTGTACGCGGATGTGATCCGTATCCTTGCGTCGTGACAGCAGACCTTGACCGTTTCGTTGCCGCGCAGGCCGATGGCGTGTTCGAAGGCGCGCTCGCCGAACTGACCTTCGGGCACAAGGTGCGCCACTGGATGTGGTTCGTCTTCCCGCAGCTGCGCGGCCTCGGCGTCAGCGAAAAGTCGCATTTCTATGGTCTGGCGTCGCTCGACGAGGCCACTGCCTATCTGGCGCATCCGACGCTCGGACCGCGCCTGCTCGCCTGCGCGGAGGCGATGCGCGCCCATGCCGGCGTTGGCGCTGCCTTCGTGCTCGGCGCGGTTGATGCCATGAAATTCCGCTCGTGCCTGACGCTGTTCGCGCGCGTGCCCGGGGCGCCGCCGGTGTTCACGGACCTGCTCCACCTGTTTTTCTCAGGTGAAGCAGATCCGGACACCGAGCGGCTGCTGGCAGGTTAGGCGGCGACCATCACGCTGCGACGGCGCGCGGCCCCCACAAGGCCGAAGCCGATGATCATCATCGCCCAGCTCGCCGGCTCGGGCACCGCCGCCGCAGCAGCATCGAGCGAGAACGCCGCCGAACGATCGGCATAAAAAGTCGACGGGCTGAAGAAATTCCCCGACTGGTATAGCGAACCGCCTGGATTGGCATAGGCCGGGATCGACAGGCCGGCCGGGTTGAAGAAGCTGATCGCATAATCGCCGGCACCGAGCGCCAGGCTGCCGATGTCGACGGTGACGAGCGCGCGGGTGCGTTCGCCGGTCATCAGCGACGTGACATTGGTGAATTGCGCCGGCGCGAAATCATAGCTGGCGATGCTGGCGCCGGGCAGTGCGCCGTTGCGGGCGAAAAAGCCGACATTGACCGAATTGCCGGCGTTGAAGCTGGTATCGATGGCGAAGGTGACAGTGTTGACGGTGGCAGCGCTGACCAGCGAGAAGCTGTCGTAGATGCGGAACTGCAGGAACGGATTGCAACTGCTGCAATAGCCGGCGACGACCGGCGCAACGGTCAGGTCGGGCAGCGACTGGAAGATGGTGCCGGCGCTGGCCGGCGCGGCAATGACGAGCGCGAGCGCGGTGATGAAAGCAGGCTGCATGGCATGGTCCCTTGATGCAGTCGCCCCCTCGCGACGCGTAACCCCCGGGCGGAGATACGGCGCTGTCATGGCCAGGGTTTCGCAAATGTTAAAATTGTTGGTTGCGCGCGCGACACGGCCGCAAACTACTCGACATTTACAACCATATAGGTTATCAGGGCGATGCTCTTTGAAACGTCCAGATGCAAATGTCGCTGCCCGCGGCCATGCCCCGAAGCCGTCGCGGAAAAACAGCCGAAACGGTAAACTTCGTCAACTTCCAGACCCTACAGCGGTGCTAGATCAGCCCCGCCAGCGGGCTCGACGGATCGGCATAGCGGCGCTTTGCCATGCGCCCGGCGCGATAGGCCAGCCGGCCGCTT
>JANOCM010000071.1:0-1560 GCA_031412175.1 Alphaproteobacteria bacterium | reverse complement strand
TCAGGGCCTGTTCGATCGCATCCTGCTCGATGCGCCCTGCTCGGCCACCGGTATCTTCCGCCGCCACCCCGATGTGCTGCACCTGAAGGGCGCGCGCGACCTGACGCCGCTGACCCTGCTGCAGGCAGCACTGCTGCGGCGCGCCGCAGCATGGCTGAAACCCGGCGGCACGCTCGTTTATGCGACCTGCAGCCTCGACCCGCGCGAAGGCGAGCGCATCGCCGAGCGCATCGTCGCGACACTGCCACGGCTGCCGTTCGGCGCCGGCGAACTGCCGCTCGGCCTCACCCCGACGGCGGATGGCTGGGTGCGGACGCTGCCGGGGTTGCTGGCAGCCGACGGCGGCATGGACGGGTTCTTCATCGGCCGCTTCCACAAGCTGGCGGCCTGAACGCCGGCGGGAACAAAGCCGCGCCTTTGGTGTTTTCTCCCGGCAGGAGGACCAACCATGACCATGCGTACCCTGTTGATCGCCACCACTGCGCTCGCGCTTGCGGCCTGCGGCGAACGCGACACTGCCAGCACCACCGTGTCATCGGCCGAAACCGCGACGGAAAACGCCGCCAATGATGCCGGCACCGCCATTTCCAACACCGCCAGCGACGTCGGCAATTCCGAACCGGTCAATGCCGTCCAGGATGCGGTCGGCGGCGTCGTCGGCCAGGCGACCGCGGCGACAGCGAACAGCGTCGACGCCTATGTTCGGAATGCCGCGCTCGGCGACATGTACGAACGCGAGGCGAGCAGGATCGCGCTCGAGAAATCGAAATCAGCCGCGGTGAAGAAATTCGCCCAGCAGATGATCACCGACCACACCGCGACCACCGCCGAGGTCAAAAAGATCATCGCCAGCGACAAGCTTGCGCTGTCGCCGCCGGCAACGCTCGACGACCGCCGCCAGGGCTTCATCGACAATCTCAGGTCGGCGCCGGCGGCCGATTTCGACAAGGTCTATCTCGACCAGCAGACCGCCGCTCACAAGGAAGCGCTGACGCTGCACAAGAGCTATGTCGACGATGGCGACAACGCCTCGCTGAAGGCCTTTGCCACCAAGACGGCGCCCAAGGTCCAGATGCACCTCGACATGGTCGAAAAGCTCGATACCGGCGCCTGACGCGCGTATCGACGCTGGCGGATGGCGCGTTCCGGCGACGGGACGCGCCATTTTCGTGACCACTTTCGTTGCCGCCGCGCATCGGCGCTTTCGGTGCTGCCCGGCCCCTGCTAGAGCCTGCCCATGCAGGGACAGATACGCATCGCACCGTCGATCCTTTCGGCGGATTTCGCCCGTCTGGGCGAGGAAGTCCGCGCCATTACCGCCGCCGGTGCCGATTATATCCATGTCGATGTGATGGACGGGCATTTCGTGCCCAACATCACCATCGGCCCGATGGTGGTGAAGGCGTTGCGCCCGCACACGACGCTGGTGATGGACGTTCATCTGATGATTTCGCCTGTCGACGCCTTTCTCGATGCCTTTGCCGAGGCCGGTGCCGACATCCTGACCGTCCACCCTGAGGCCGGGCCGCACATCCACCGGTCGATCCAGCGCATCAAGGG
>JANOCM010000070.1:0-8443 GCA_031412175.1 Alphaproteobacteria bacterium | reverse complement strand
CGGCAACCGGTCGCCCGACCGCGCCAAGCCGATCTACGACACCGCGCTCGTCGGCTGGCTCGTCGAAACCCAGCCCGAAGCCGCCGCGGCCGCGTTTGGCGCGCCGATCGCCATCGCCGGCGGCGACGTCGTCGGCCTGCTGCAGGGTCTCGACGCCGCCACCCGCGCCGCCTTCCTGACCGACCTGCCGTATCTGCCGGTCGGCGGCGGCGCCAGCAGCGAACTCGTCGCGATCGACCGCAGCATCGCCACCGCGCCGGCGCTGCTGACCGGCGCGGATGTCGCGGCAGCGCCAGCGGGGCTCCGCACCAACATCAGTGGTACGACCCTGATCGGCTGGCTCGCACAGAATGCCCCCGGTGTGCTCGTCAGCCGCTATGGCATCGCGGCGCCGACGGCCGGCAACAGCTACGCCGATCTGGCCCTTACGGCGCTGAAATCGTTGCAGCCGCTCGTGCAGCAGCAGTTCCTGCTCGATCGCGTCTATTTCAACGAGCTGACCGCGCCGTCGCGGCCCGATGGTGCCTCCTCGCTCCAGTATATCCGCGGCTATCGTGCCGTCGACACGCTGTTCCCGGGGGCCAGCGGCTATACTGCCAACGATCTGAGCGGTGCCGGCAACGGCGGCACCCGCGTGCTCACTGGCAACCTCGACCTGCGGCTGGCGACGCTCGAAACCCAGCGCGGCGGCGACATCACCATCCTCGGCCCCGGTGGCCGCGTGCTCGGCGGGTCGGTCGTCGCGACCTCGGCGCAGCCGCAACGCCGCGGTGCCGAATTGCAGGGCAACACCAATTTGTTCCGCGGCAACCGCCGGATCGCCGGCGATATCAGCACGGCCAGCCGCATCCTCGCCATCCCGGCGGGCTTCGAAGGCGTGCTGACCTTGCGCGGCGGCAGCGTTCGCGGCTTTACCGACGGCGACTTCCTGCTCAACCAGAGCCGGCTGTTCAGCCTCGCCGGTGGCGACATCACGCTGTGGTCGTCAAACGGCGATCTCAACGCCGGCCAGGGCGCCAAGACCTCGGCGAACAATCCGCCGGTCGTGGTCCGCTTCAACCCCGATGGCGTCGGCACGCTCGATCAGGCCGGTACGGTGGCAGGCGCCGGGATCGCGGCGCTGCAGCCGGCCGGCGTCGCCAAATCGCCCGATGTGACGCTGGTCGCGCCGGTCGGCACCGTCGATGCCGGTGACGCCGGCGTCCGCGCCAGCGGCAACGTCTTTGTCGCCGCGGCCCGCGTCGCCAACGCCGACAATTTCAAGGTCGGCGGCACCGCCTTTGGCGCCATCGCCGGCGTCACGGTCGATACCGGCGCGGCAGCGAGTGCCAATGCGGCGTCGGCTGCGGCAGCGCAGGCCGCGGCGGCGGTAAACCCGTCGAGCGGCAGGACCGGCGACGACCGCTCGCGGATCTCGGTCGAGGTGCTGGGTTTTGCCGGCAAGGCCGGTGACGATCCTTGCGCCCGGCCAACCGGCCAGCGCCCGGCCAATTGCCCGGTGTCGAACCCCTAAGCTGCGATTATCGGGGCGTAAGCCCTTCACCTCCCTCCTCCCTGCGGGGAGGGCGACTCGCGCCCTGGCGCGAGCGGGGTGGGGGTTGCGCCCGATGCTGCCAGCGGCCGGAAACCCCCACCCCGCTCGACTGGCGTCGAGTCGCCCTCCCCGCAGGGGGAGGGAAGCAGGCGGGTGATTCGGTCGCCTGTTCGGGTATCCCGATACCGAAAATCGTTCGGAAGTTGACGAAGTATACTGTTTCGACAGTTTTGTGCTGCTGCGAGTCAGCTTTCGGCCGGCCGGCGTGCCCGGCGCAGGTCAACGATGTCAAAGAGCGAAACGCTCGCATTGATAACCATATCGGTGATAAATGTCAAGAGACGCTCGCGTGCTGGCGACCTGTACTGCCCAAAAAGAAAACGGCCCCGGATTGCTCCGGGGCCGCAGTTTGTGTCGCGGGTCGGTGTGTCGGCTGGGCTCAGGCGCCCGGCTTGCCGACGCAAAGGCCGTTGCCGGCGGTGGTGGCGCCAGCGCCGGTCGGCGTGGTCGGGATCTTGTCCTGGATCCAAAGGTTGCGCAGGCCGAGGCGGGTGGCCGGATTGCCTGGCTGATCGAGCTGCAGCGAGCTCTTCAGGAAGGTTTCCGTGATCGCCGTGCGCCAGGCTGCCGGGAGCGGCGCGAGGCCGTTCTTGGCAAAGATGCCTTCGACGCTGTCGCTGACGAGAGCCGCGGCCATCGTCTGGTTGTTGTGGTCCTTGGCGGTCTTGCCGAGCAGCGTGGCGAAGAAGCCATCAACGGCACGACGGCGTTCCGGCGTGGCGTAGCAGGTGTAGAGCAGCGCGTTCGACGTACCGATGATCGGATAGCCCTTCACCGGCGCCGCGTTGGCGACGGCCTTGTCAGCGGACTGCACCCAGCCGAGCGGGTCGGCACGGTTGCCGTAGGGAGCAGCTGCACCCGGGCAGACAATGGTCGTTCCGGTGCAATAGGCACCGGCCGTGCCCTTGGACTGCGGCGGCTGCACCGAACCAAAGGCAGCGATGGCCTGCGCGGCGATCGGTGCCGAGAAGGTCGTGCCCGTGCCGTTGACCTGGAGGCTGGCGGTGTTCAGGCCGAGCGTGTTGGCACCGTTGAACAGGATCGACGGCAGCGTCTGTTCGGGGCTGACATAGTTGATGCGACCATTCTGGGTCCGGTCACCAGGAGTTGCCGACGGATCAGGATGGAAGGCGGTGGCAAGCGCGACGCCATCGTTGCCGTTGGCAACGGTGAACAGGCCGGCGGCTTCGGTGCCGATGGTGATGGCACCGGTGGCCTTGTCGAAGAACGCACCCGACAGCGAGTTGGTCGGGCTGATCACGCCGGCAGCACCGGTATAGGCCGTGCCCGGAACGGTGGTGACACCGTCATAGGGCAGGCGGTTTTCGGAATTGCCGAACTTGTTGGTGATCGGGGTCAACGGTGCGGTGCCGCCGACGCCGGTGTTGACCGACAGGCCGGTGCACTGCGCAGCGATGGCGCGGGTGTAGAGCGAGGTGGTGCCCGACGTTTCCGAACGGCCGACGAGGCGGATCGGCACGTTGAACGCGGCAGGGTCGGCTGCATCCTTCTTGACGACGGTCGCGGGCAGCTGGTTCCAGTTGGTGATGGTGCCGTTGAAGATGCCGCAATACTGGGCACGAGTCAGCTTGAGGCCGCCCGAACCATCAGGACGAGCGCCGGTGACCACAAACCTGTAGCTGGTGATCGTGCCGTCGCCAGCGCGGACCTTGGCATAGACCGGGCTGTAGGCGACCGCGACAGCGGTGAGCACGACGGGCACCTGGATCGGCGCGCCGAACAGGTTGGCGGCGGTGTCGGCGGCGGCGTAGCGCGTGAACGGGTTGATCAGCGCGGTGTTGTAGGTGTTGATGTTGCCCGAGCTGAGCGCGGTTTCGGAGAAGCTGTACTGATAGCCATCAGCCGAAATATAGGGCGTGAAGGTGGCCGAGGCGTTGATCGTCGCCGAAACGCGGTTGTTGAGATAGGCAGTGATGCCCTGGCCCGAACCGGTCGACAGGTAACGCGTCGTGATGTTGGGCTGGACGATGCGCGGATTGGTGAAGTTCGGCGACACGATCAGCGGGTTGGCGGCGTTGGCAACGCAGTTGAAGCGGTTGCCGAGGGTGGCCGTCACGCCCTTGGCGTAGTTGTAGTCGGTCAGCGAAATCGCGGCGGGAGCGACGGCGGGGGCCGAGACGCCGAAGCCGAGGTCGTTCTTGAGGCCGTAGCAATCGCCGGCCTGGCGGCTGACGTTCTGCGGCAGCGAAGCGCCGGCACCGACGATGGTAACGGCCGGGAAGGCGCTCTGGGCCTGGACGGCGCCGGCGCCAAAGGCGCCGATCGCGGCACTGGCCGCGAGCAGGGTGATCTTGGTCAGTTTCATGTGCATTCCCCTAATAGTTAATGAACGAAGCCGCGCGTTCATGGCGCATGATCTGGCCCACAGGATTGCGGCCAAATTGATCCGGCGGCGTTTCACAAATCGTGATCCGCACACAGCCGTTGTTGTCTGAAATAGTCATGACAACTCAAGAAACGAACTCCGAAAAGGGTTCGAATATTGAGTCCAAATTCGGTAAATCTGTGATTAAGCCACGCAAATATTTAGGAACTGCGCGACAAGACCCGGCTAGCTTGCAGTCTTTTCCTCCCAAAGGCGACTGGTTCGCCGCTTGATTCGATGTATTACCGGCAAGGGGTGACAGTTTTATGATGAGAACAAGAAACTATAGACACAACAACTAGCCTCGGAACCGTAATATTACTGACACAGAAATGTTGCATTCGCCTCCTATACCGGCATCAGAGACCACCACAGGCTGGCTGGCCCGGCACGATCGCCCGCCGCCGGCCGATCGGGCATTGCCAGCGGAGCGAACCAGAATTTGAGCCTGCTCGCTGCCTTGCAAATTGCTCAGCCGTCGTCGCGCGATGCCGGCGCTGCGCCTGAATCGGGGGCTGAATTGGGGGCTGGATCGGCCGCAGCGCGCAGCCCCGAACCCGCCGATATCGCCAGCCTGGCGCGCCAGCACGGCCTGCTCGGCGCCGAAGCGCTCGGCCGTGCCGAACTGGTGGCGCAGGAAACCGGCGAACGGCTGGAAGCGGTACTGACCCGGCTCGGGCTGATTTCCGAACAGGCACTCGCCGCGGCGCTGGCAGCAGCCACCGGGCTGCCGATCCTCGAAGCCGCCGACCTGCCGGCCACGGCGATCGCCGCCGACCAGCTGTCGCCGGCGTTCCTGCGCGATGTCCAGGCACTGCCGGTGGCGATCGAGCCCGGCCATGCCGTCGTGGCGCTGGCCAATCCGCTCGACAGTTTCGCCGTCACGGCGCTCGGCTTTGCGCTCGGCCGGCGGGTTCAGCGCGCCGTGGTGCGCGCCAGCGACCTCGAAGCCGCGCTCGACCGGCTTTATGGCCGCAATGCCTTGCTGCCCGGCAGCGACGCGGGGGACGCGGGCGCCGACGAGGCCGATCTCGAGCGGTTGAAGGACATGGCGAGCGATGCGCCGGTGATCCGTGCCGTCAACCGCATCGTCGCCGCCGCGGTGGCCCTGCGCGCTTCCGACATCCATGTCGAACCGACCGACGACCGGCTGGCGGTGCGCTTCCGCATCGATGGCGTGCTGCAGGAACAGGAATCGCTGCCGCCGGCGATGCGCATGGCGCTGGTGTCGCGCATCAAGATCATGGCGGCGCTCAACATCGCCGAAAAGCGCCTGCCGCAGGATGGCCGCATGCGGCTGGCGGTGCGCGGGCATGAAATCGACCTGCGTGTCGCCACGGCGCCGTCGATCCACGGCGAAAGCGTCGTCATGCGCATCCTCGACCGGTCGAACCTCGCGCTCGATTTCGCCAGCCTGGGCTTCGATCCGGGGCTGACCGCGCAGCTGCTGCCGATCCTCCACCGGCCGCACGGCATCGTGCTCGTCACCGGGCCGACGGGATCGGGCAAGACGACGACGCTCTATGCGGCGCTCGCCGAGCTCAACACCGCCGATCGAAAGCTGCTGACCGTCGAGGACCCGATCGAATACCGCCTGCCCGGCGTCATCCAGACGCAGGTGGCGCCGGGCATCGGGCTCGGCTTCAGCGCGGCGCTGCGGTCGTTCCTGCGCCAGGACCCCGATGTGATGATGGTCGGCGAGATCCGCGACATCGAAACCGCGCAGGTCGCCGTCCAGGCGGCGCTGACCGGCCACACCATCTTGTCGACGCTGCACACCAATACCGCCGCCGGCGCGGTCACCCGGCTGATCGACATGGGCGTCGAACCCTTTCTGATCGCGTCGTCGCTCAACGCCGTGCTGGCGCAGCGGCTGGTGCGGCGGCTGTGCCCGCACTGCCGCGTGCCGGCGCCGGCATCGGCGGAAATCCGCGCCGGGCTCGGCGGGCTGGTGGCGGCGAACGACGGCTTCTTTGCCGCGGTCGGCTGCGACGCCTGTGGCGGCAGCGGCTATCGCGGCCGGGTCGCGCTGCTCGAACTGCTGGTCATGGACGAAACCCTGGCGCGGCTGGTGCTGGCGCGCGCCGAAGCGCGCGAGATCGAACGCGCCGCGGTTGCCGCCGGCATGCGGTCGCTGCTACGCGACGGCATCGCCAAGGCCGGTGCCGGGCTGACGACGCTCGAAGAAGTCCTGCGCGTCGCGACCGACGGCTGACCGCAATGGCCGTGTACCAATATCGGGCCGTCAGCGCCGGCGGCGCGCGCACATCGGGGCAGCTCGAGGCGCCGAGCCGCGGCGAGGCGGTGCTGCGGCTGCGTGGGCAGGGGGTCGCCCCGATCGAGATCGTCGCCGCGACGGCACCGGTCGCCACGCGCACCACCGAGCCGGGCGGCAAGGCGCGGCAGGCGGTGACCAAGATGCTCGGCGAGCTGGCGGTGCTGATCGGCGCCGGCTTGTCGCTCGACCGCGCGCTGGCGCTGGCGATCGAGAATATCGAACACACGGCGACGCGCACCGAGGTCATGGCGCTGCTCGGCGAGGTCCGCGAGGGGCGATCGCTGGCGCAGGCGATGGCGGCGCGATCGGGGCTGTTCCCGCCGATGGCGCAGGCGATGGTCGAGGCGGGGGAGGCGAATGGCCGGCTCGGCGAAGCGCTGCAGCGGCTGGCGGAGACGCGCGAGCGGGCGGAGGCGCTGCGCCAGCTGATCGCCACGTCGATGATCTATCCGGCGGCGCTCGGCATTCTCGCCATCGGCGTCATCCTGCTGATGCTGCTGTTCGTCGTGCCGCAGTTCGAAAGCGTGTTTGCGACGGCGCCGGGGCAATTGCCGGCGGCGTCGCTGGCGGTGATGGCGGCGAGCCGGTTCTTGCGCGATCATGGCTGGCTGCTGCTCGGCGGTGTTGCCCTAGCGGTATTCGTGCTGCGCGCCGTGCTGCGGCGACCGGCGATTGCGGCGGCCACCGACCGGCTGTTGCTGCGGCTGCCACAGGTCGGCCCGCTGATCGTCCATGGCCAGACGGCGCAGTTCGCGCGGACCTTGTCGGTGCTCGTCGATGGCGGGGTGGCGCTGCCGCAGGCGATGGCGATGGCGCAGCGCTCGCTGACCAACGCCTGGCTTGCCGCCGCCGTCGGCCGCGTCGCCGGCAGCATGAAGGAAGGCGGCGGGCTGTCGGCCCCGCTGGCGGCGGCGGGCGTGTTTCCGCGGCTGGTGCTGGGGTTCTTCCGCACCGGCGAGGAAACCTCGCAACTGGGGCTGATGCTCGGCCGGCTGGCGGATGTGCTCGATGCCGATGTGCGGCTGCGCATCCAGCGGCTGATCGGCTGGCTGGTGCCGGCGTTGACCGTGGTGCTCGGCGCGGCGGTCGCCGGGATCATCGCCGCGGTGATGACGGCGATCCTGGGATTCAACGATCTGGCGGTGGGACAGTGACCAAGATGACGATGATGCGCACGCGGCGGACGACAGGCGAAAGCGGTTTCACGCTGCTCGAACTGCTGGTCGTGCTGGCGATCATGGGGTTGCTGGCGGCGATCGTCGGCCCGCAGGTGATCAAGTATCTCGGCAGCTCGCGATCGCAGACCGCCAAGGTCCAGGTCAAGAACGTCGCGGCGGCGCTCGAGCTCTATCGCCTCGATGTCGGCGGCTATCCGACCCCCGAACAGGGACTCGATGCGCTCGTCGCGGCGCCGTCGGGGGTGCCGACGTGGAATGGCCCCTATCTGCCGCAAGCCGCCAATCTGCTCGATCCCTGGGGCGTCGCCTATCGCTTCCAGGCGCCGGGCAAGCACGGCGAGGTCGATGTCTTCACGCTGGGCTCCGACAAGGCCGAGGGTGGCACCGGGGAGGCCAAGGATGTCGGCAACTGGTGATGGCAGCGCCGGCTTCACGCTCATGGAGATGCTCGTTGTTCTCGCCATCGCCGGGCTGGTCGCCGGCATTGGCTTTCCGCGCCTCCAGTCGCAGGTCGCGGCGCAGGAATGGCGCACCGGGGTGGTGGCGGTGACGGCGCTGCTGCGCAGCGCGCGGGCGCAGGCGATGCGGCGCGACGGCGTGGCGGTGGTGTCGATCGGCGGCGACGGCCGGTCGCTGCAGGTCAGCGACGGCGCGCGGATCGACCTGCCGGGTTCGGTGACGGTCGCGCTGCCAGTGCCGCTGGCATTCTATGGTGACGGCTCGGCGAGCGGCGGCGCGCTTGCCGTCATCGGCAGCCGGCGCAGCGCGCGGATCACCGTCGTGCCCGCCACCGGCCTTGCCGTCGTGCGCAGTTCATGAACGTCCGCGCCGGCGAAGACGGATCGGTGCTCGCCGAGGCGCTGGTGGCGATCCTGATCGTCGCCGGCATGTCGGGGCTGTGGTTCGATACGCTGGCGCGCGGCGCCCGCCAGCAGCACGATGTTGCCGATCGCCAGCTGGCGATGCTGGTGGCGCGGTCGCAGCTGGCGGCGGTCGGCGTCACCACC
>JANOCM010000069.1:0-2026 GCA_031412175.1 Alphaproteobacteria bacterium | reverse complement strand
CTTCGTCACGCTGTCGTTGACGTTGATCGCCGGGAACGGCAGCTCGCCCTTCTTGGCGATTTCATAGAGGCGGTGGACGCCCGTGGTGGTTTCTTCCGAAACGCCCTTCAGGTTCTTGACGGTCTCGGTCAGGTAACCGGGGCGCGCCTTGATGAACGCCTTGAGCGCGCGCTGGAATTCGACTTCTTCCTCGTTCTCGGGCTCGCTGAAGCTGGCGCCGGCCTCGAGCTTGGCGCCCCACAGCGCGAACATCGTCGCGTCGCCGCCATCGTCGAGGATGATGTTGGCGGTGGTGTCACCCCAATCGAAGATGCGGCCGACATAATCCCAATAATCGGCGAGGCTTTCGCCCTTGATGGCGAACACCGGCACGCCGGTCGCGGCGATCGCGGCGGCGGCATGGTCCTGCGTCGAAAAGATGTTGCACGTCGCCCAGCGGACATCGGCACCGAGCGCGGTCAGCGTTTCGATCAGCACCGCGGTCTGGATCGTCATGTGCAGCGAGCCGGTGATGCGCGCGCCCTTCAGCGGCTGCGACGCGCCGAATTCCGAACGCAGCGCCATCAGGCCGGGCATTTCGGTTTCGGCGATCTGGATCTCGCGGCGGCCGAAGCCGGCGAGGTCGATGTCGGCGATGACAAAGTCAGAGAAACCGGTCTTGGTCTGGGTGGCCACGGCGCAAAATCCTGTCGATTGGGGAGTTGCGGGTGACATAGGGGCGCCTGCCGCCAAGGGCAAGCATAAAGATATCTTTATATGACGCGGAACGCCGCAGCGCCGGCGAGCGCGCCTGCGCTCGCCGGTCGCAATATCAGGCGGCGGTGGCGCGCAGCCGGCGGCTGCGCGCGCTGACGCCGACAAGGCCCATGCCGACGATCAGCATCGCCCAGGTTTCGGGTTCGGGCACGGCGGCGATCGAGACATTGTCGAGCGCCGCGCCAAAGGGCGTCCGCGTCGCGCTGGCAAAGGTCAGCACCGATGTCGTGTCGAACGCGGTGAAACGATAGGAATAATTTTCCCACAGCATGTTGGCGCGATTGTTGGCGGCGCCGACATCATAGGTTTCGATATCGGGCAGGCTGCCCGAAACCGAGGTCACCGCAACCTTTTGCCCCGGCCCGCCATCGGGGTTGCCCGACAGCGAGAAATACACCTTGTAGGTCTGGCCGATGACGGTGGTGAGGCTCTGCGACACGCTGCCGGCGTTGGTGCGCGACAGGTCGATCGAGCGCACACCATCGGCGGCCTGCCAATAGGTGCCGATGTAATCGACGCCGGCGCCGCCGACCGTCCAGCCGGTGATTGCCGTGGTGTTGAGCGCCGGCACCGAAATGAAGCCGCCGGCCGGAATGGCGGCGCCCATTTCGAAGCTGCCGTTGACGATCGACACCGCGGCCGATGCCGACGTCGCGGTACCCAAGGCGAGTACCGCTGCAAGAATAGCCTTCATCTTTGCCCCTTCCCGTTGCGACCGGACCTGGCCGCAGCAGGCGCCGCAACACACTGCAACACCGGGGACAAACCTATCGAATATCGCCTCGCCAAGCTTGCGCGCAAAGGTGGTAACCATTTTGCGCCGGCAAATTGTCAACAACGGCCAAAGCCGGATATTCGGGCCGCCAAGTCCATGATAGAAAGACATTCATAGCGCGAGGGGGAACTCGATCATGGACGTCAGCAACTGGACTGCAATCGCGACGGCGGTGGGGCTGAAGATCGCCGGGGCGATCGTGCTCTACATGGTCGGGCGGTGGCTGATCTCCTTTGCCGTCAGTGTCATGTCGCGGGTGCTGACCGCGCGCAATTTCGATCCGACACTGCAGCGCTACCTCGCCAATATCGTCGGCGTGCTGCTGAACATCGTCCTCGTCGTCGCCATCCTTGGCTATTTCGGCGTAGAAACGACCAGCTTTGCCGCGCTGCTCGCCGGTGTCGGCCTCGCCATCGGCGCCGCCTGGTCGGGGCTGCTCGGCAATTTCGCCGCCGGCGCCTTCCTGATCATCTTCCGCCCCTACAAGGTCGGTGA
>JANOCM010000068.1:0-5238 GCA_031412175.1 Alphaproteobacteria bacterium | reverse complement strand
TCATAGACCGGCGGTTCGCCCATCAGATAGGTCGCGGTCGAAGCCTCGACGATCGCCATGTAGAACGGGTTGGTGTCGCTCGGTGCCTCCGCCAGCAGTTGCGCGCGCAGCGCCGGATCGCGCATGGCAGCGACCTTGTCGGCGAGCGGCAGGTCGGCGAGTGGCCGGAAGCTCGGGTGCAGCGAGAACGGGTGGAACGACAGGTCGAGCCCGAACAGCAGGCCCACCGGGCGCGGATAGACCTGGCCGCGGATCGTCACGCCATCGGCATTGGCGGTCTCCAGCGCGCGCAGATACTTGCGCCAGCCGTCCTCATCGCCGGTCGCCATCTGCAGCAGCGAGAACGACAGCGGCCGCCCGGAGGCTTCAGCCACCCGCCGCATCAGCGCGAACTCGTCATCGGCCTCGCCGAAGATATCGGCAATCAGCTGGTAGACGCCGGCGCCAGTGTCGCGCAGCCCACCGGCCAGCGCCAGCAGTTCGTCCTCGGGCGAATGGATGCTTGGTGCCAGCTCGCCGGCGCGGCTGCGGTGCAGCATATTGCGCGACGTGGTGACACCCAACGCGCCGGCCTTGATGGCCTCGGTCGTCAGGCGGCGCATTTCGGCAAGATCGGCCGTCGTCGGCGCCTCGCGCGCCGCGCCGCGTTCGCCCATGACATAGACGCGCAGCGCCGAATGCGGCAGCTGCGCCGCGATGTCGATGTCGAGCTGGCGCGCGGCAAGCGCATCGAGATATTCGGGAAATGTCTCCCAGTTCCACGGCAGCCCGGCGGTCATCACCACTTCGGGAATGTCCTCCACCCCCTCCATCAGCCCGATCAGCATCGCGTGCTGGTCGGGCTTGCACGGCGCGAAACCGACCCCGCAATTGCCCATGACGACCGAGGTGACGCCATGGCCCGATGATGGCGTCATGCGGTGTTCCCACGTCGCCTGGCCGTCGTAGTGAGTATGGACGTCGACGAAACCCGGCGTGACGATCCGACCGCCAGCGTCGATTTCCTCGGCGCCGGTGCCCGCCACGCTGCCGACGGCGACGATCCGATCGCCGCGGATCGCGACATCGCCGATGACGCCGGGGTTGCCGAGCCCATCGTGGATCTCGCCGCCGCGGATCACCAGGTCATAATCTGCCATGTTATTCTCCCAGTTGGGGAGGCTAGCACGCAGCGAACGGCGTCGCACCAACCGCAATAGGGAGGATCTCTACGCCGCCACCGGCGTCGGTTCGTGCCCGCGCACGATCAGCAGGTACATCACCGGCGTGACGATCCGGCTGAGCAAGGTCGACGAGACCAGCCCGCCGATGATCACCCAGGCGAGCGGGCTGTAGAGGCCCGATCCCGACAGCGCCAGCGGCAGCAAGCCGCCGATCGCGGTGACGCTGGTCAGCAGCACCGGCAGGAAGCGGATTTCGCCGGCGTGTTCGATGGCATCGCGCAGCCCCATGCCCTTTTGCCGCAACTGGGTGGTGAAATCGACGAGCAGGATCGAATTCTTGATCTCGATGCCGATCAGCGCGACGAAGCCGATGACGGCAGTATAACTGAGCGAGTTCCCCGTCACGAACAGCGCCACCAGCCCGCCGAACAGCCCGAGCGGGATGACGCCGGCGACGACCGCAACCTCGCGAAACCGCCCGAATTCGATGACCAGAACACCGAGGATCCCGAACACCGCGATGGCGATGATCGGCCCCAGCCCGCCGAAACTGCGCGCCGCGACTTCCGCCTCGCCGCCCTGGTCGAAGCGATAGCCTTCGGGCAGCTTCACCGCCTTTATGGCGTCATAGACGGCGGTGTTGACCTTGGCGGTCAGATAGCCATCGGTGATCTGCGATTGCACCGACACGATGCGCTGCTGGCGTTCGCGGTTGATGCGCGGCGGCGCGCTGTCGAGCCGCGGTGTCGCGATCTGGCGCAGCGGCACGGCGCCACCAGCAGACGGCACATAGATCTTGTCGAGCTCCGACAGCTCGTGACGGGCATCGAGTGGCAGCCGCACCACGACATTGTAGCTGTCGCCCTCGCGATCGCGCAGCCGCCCCGCCGCTTCGCCCGACAGCGCCAGCCGCAGCGCCCGGCGCGGCGCCCCCGGCACGACGCCGAGCAGCGCCGCCTTCGACGCATCGAGCCCGAGGTCGAGGCGTTGCTGGTCGACCGCCACCGGATTGACGACGTCGCGGGTGCCGGGGACCTTGCGCATCACCGCCTCGGTTTCCGCCGCCAGCCGCTTCAGCACATCGAGATCGGGGCCGACGATCTTCACCAGAATCGGCGAATCGATCGGCGGGCCGTTCTGGAAGATCTTGAGCACGAATTGCGCATCGGGGTTGGTTTCGAAGCGGTGCCGCAGCCGCGCCACCAGCGCCGGGCCACGCACGGGGTCCCAGTCCTTCAGCACCACCAGCACTTCGCCGACATTGCTGCGCTGGTCGAAATTGCGCTGGTTGTAGAAAATCTGCGGATTGCCGCGGCCGACATTGGCCATGACGGCGACGACATCGGGTTCGCCGCGGGTGGCCAGTTCGACATGGCGGACGGCGCGATCGGTCTGGGTGATCGCAGCGCCTTCGGGAGCGGTGACGCTGACGAGGAAATAGGGCGCATCGGCGGGCGGAAACAGGCTCGATCCGATGAACGGCACCAGGCCGAAGCCCGAGAACACCAGGATGCTCGCCGCCGCCATCGCCTTCCACGGGTTGGTCAGCGACCAATGCAGCACCGGCGCATAGAAACGCTGGATGCCGCCCTGGATGGCCTGCAGGCCGCGGTTGCCATGCTCGCTTTCGGTGCGCGGCATGATGCGGCTGGCGAGGAACGGCACGATGGTCAGCGACACGAGCAATGATGCGGCGACAGTGCCGAGCACGGCGACAGGCAGCGAGCGGGTGAACTTGCCGGCGCCTTCGGGCAGGAACGCCAGCGGCAGGAAGGCGAACAGCAGGACAAAGGTGCAGCCGATGACCGCGACAGCGATCTCGCGCGTGCCCGACAGCGCCGCCGCCTCGCGGCTGTCGCCTTCGCGCAAATGCCGCGCGATGTTTTCGGTAACGACGATCGAATCGTCGACGAGCAGCCCCAGCGCGATGATGAACCCCGAGATCGCCAGCTGGTTGAGCGTGAAACCCGCATAGGCGAGCACCGCGCAGCCGATCGCCAGCGACAGCGGCACCGACACCATCACCACCAGCGACGCCCGCCAGCCGAGCGGCAGCAGCGTGATCAGCACCAGGCCGAGCGCGATGGCGAAATCGCGCCCCAATTGGTCGAGCCGCCGCGAGATATCGAGCGACTGGTCGAACGCCACCTCGAGCTTCACATCGGGCGGCAGCACCTTGCGATAGTCATCCGCCGCCTTCACCGCCGCATCGCGGATATCGAGAACGTTGAGATTGTCCTTTTGCGTGATCGTCACCCAGACGGCGCGATGGCCGTTGTAGCGGGCGTAATGCGGCTGTTCCTCGTAACCCCAGCCGACCTGCGCGATGTCGCGCACCCGGACGACGCGGCCGTCGCTGGCGCGCACCGGCTCGTCGGCAATCTCGGCAACGCTGCGAAAGGCGCCGCCGGCCTGCACGTTCAGCCGCTGGTCGCCGATATGGACACTGCCCGGCGGCAGGTCGGTCGAGCCCTGGCGCAGCGCATCGGTCAGCGCCGTCACCGGCAGGCCCAGTTGCGCCATGCGGCCGGGATCGATGGCAACGCGCAGCTCCGGCGTCGGGATCGCCCAGGCGCGGCTGTTGCGCACGCCTGACACGCGGTTCATCCGCTCGCGCAGGTCCTTGGCCAGCTTTTCGAGGCGGCGGTAGCTGGCGGTGTCGCTGACCAGCGCAAATTGCACGACCGCTGCCTCGGTGGTACGCGTCTTCTGGAATTCGAGCCGCTGCAGCGCCGATGGCAGCGTGCCGCGGATGGCGTTCACCTCGCGGACGACCTCGTCGTAATTTTTCTCGGGATCACCGTTCCAGCCGAATTCGGCGGTGATCACAGCGGTGCTGTCGGTCGATCGCGACTGGACTCGGACGATGCCGTCGAGGCCCTGGATGACATCCTCGATCGGCTTGGCGATCGTCGTTTCCATGTCCGACGGCTCGGCACCGGGCACGGTGGCGACGACATTGATGAACGGCGACGGGAAATGCGGATCGACCGAGCGCGGAATGGTCAGGAACGCCGAAATCCCGATCGCGGCGAGCAGCGCAAAGGCGACCAGCGTGATCTGCCAGCGCTGGACGGCAAAGGCGATGAACCCCATGTCAGGCGCGCGCCGGTTTCGCGACCGTCACCTTCAGCCCGTCGCGCAGCCGGTCGGCGCCCGATGTCACCACTTTTTCGCCCGGCCGCAGCCCGGCGGTGACAGTCACCGCCGTGTCGCCCAATGGCCCCAGCGCCACCTGGCGCAGCCGCACCCGGCTGCCGGCGGCATCGAGGACATAAACAAAGCCTTCATCGGCGCGGGCAGCGA
This sequence comes from Alphaproteobacteria bacterium, assembly GCA_031412175.1. Lineage (GTDB taxonomy): Bacteria > Pseudomonadota > Alphaproteobacteria > Sphingomonadales > Sphingomonadaceae > Sandarakinorhabdus. Next base: position 769 of record JANOCM010000068.1, on the reverse strand, counting down.
AGATCGCCGTGGCGGGCACCGTCACCGCACCACCGGCAGGGGCATTGCCGCCAAAGCGCAGCCGCGCCGTGCCGATCAGCCCCGACCGCATGTCGGGGCGCGGCGGCAGCGACAGCTCGACACGGAAGGTGCCGGTGGCATCGTCGCCGCGCGCACCGATCTCCGACACGGTGGCGGCGATCGGCTGCGGCCCCAGTGCCGGGATGGTGACGGCCGCCAATTGTCCGCGCTTGACGCGATCGAGATCGGCATCGGCGAGCGGCACGCGCAGCACATAGCCCGAATCGCGTTCGCCGATGATCAGCACGGCCTGGCCGGGGCTGGCGATCTGGCCGGGCTCGGCGGGGCGACGCAGCACCATGCCGGCGGAGGGCGCCCGGATGGTGGCAAGGCCGATGTCGAACCCGGTCTGCTGGACCTGCGCCCGGGCAGCGGCGGCGGCGGCGCGCGCCGTGTCGACGCGCGGCGCCGTCACCCAGCCCTTGGCGAACAGGCCGTTGAGCCGGCGATAATCGGCCTCGGCGCGTTCGGCCTCGGCGCGTGCCGATGACGATGCGGCCGACAGGCTGGTCGGATCGAGCCGCGCCAGCACCTGGCCGCGCTGCACGACGTCGCCCTCGCGGACGAGGATCGCGGCGATGCGCCCGGCGGTGTTGAAGCCACGCGGCGTCTCGCGCTTCAGCCGGACGGGGCCGCTGATCTCCACGCTCGATGCGCCGCTGGCCGGCAGGGCTTCACCGTTGGCGCCGGGCAGCGGCGCTTCAGCGGC
>JANOCM010000067.1:0-10407 GCA_031412175.1 Alphaproteobacteria bacterium | reverse complement strand
GCGTTCGATGACTCGCGCCGAGCGGCTCGAAGCCCGCCAGCTGCGCGCCGAACAGCGTGCGGCCCGGCGCGCGACGAATGCCCCTCCTGCCAGCAGCCCCATGACTGCCGTCACCTCGGGCAGTCTCGCCGCGAGCGGCACGAGGTCGGTCGGCGTAGATCGCGATGGACGCGCGATCACTGGCACCAGTACCGGCAGCGTCGTCACCAGCGGCAGCAGTTCGGTCCTCGTCGACCGCGACGGCCGTTCGATTGCCGGCACCCTCCGCACCGCTGACGCCGGCACCATCACCGGCCGCATTGATCAGTCGGCCCGCTTCGAGCGCCCCTCGCGCCTAGGCATCCGCGAGCTATCGCTCAGGCGTGACGCCGCCTTTGTCGCGCGTGGCCTGCGCCGTGCTGGCCGCACCGCCTCGGGCGTCTCGGTTTACGTGCCCCCCGCCGCGGTCGCCCTTGTGCCCGTTGGTGCGGGCGGCGGTGCCTACCCCGTCTACGCCGGGGGTTATGGCGGCGATTTTTACGGCGGCAGCACCGTCGTTGTCGCCAGCGGCGATCGAGACGTCTACATGGACCGCAACTACGCCCAGTTGCAGAATGATGTCGCCGACAGCGGCGTGAAGGTCGAGCGTCGCGGCGACGACATTGTACTCCAGCTCCCCGCTGACATCACCTTCGCCTTCGATCGCGCCGATATCCAGCCGCGCTTCGTTCCGGCACTCGATGCCGTCGCCCGTACCATCGCTGACTATGAAGGCACCGAGGTCGAGATCGTCGGCCACACCGATGCGGTGGGCAGCGACGCATACAACTATGCGCTGTCGCAGCGGCGCGGCGTCAGTGTCGCCGATTTTCTTGTGGCACGCGCCGCCGAGCCGAACCGGCTGGTTGTCGCCGCCATGGGCGAGTCCGCGCCTGTCGAAAGCAACGCCACCATCGCCGGCCGCGCCGCCAATCGCCGCGTCGAGATCATACTCCACCCCCGCACCTCCTAGCGCGAACGCGCAATCGATCGGTCGTTACCCTGCGCGGGTGGAGCCCAGTTCTTGAATATGCCGGCAGTGGGCAACGTGCGACGCTGACCGCTTCATGCAAGCCCCAGCAACCAGCTGGCGAGTTGCACCGGGTGGATTGTGGTGCCGAGCATATGGCTGTTCAATTCGCGGCGGTTGGCCATGATTCAGGAAAGGCATTCGGCGCGACTTTCAAAAAGCTCGAACCGCACAATCGATGGAGCTTTTTTGTCGCCGTTGACCAGGAAGCGAGCATGGGCGCGGCAGCCGGGCGCCGCGCGCCAGTCGCGTGTCGGCGCCTCGACGGCAGCGACCCAGTGCGGCTGGCGCGGGTCGAGCCCGTGAACCTCGTTGCGATGCACCGGACATTCTCTTGCCGGCCTGCAAAAGCTTTGCGTTAAATGGCCCGCCCGGGCGGCATCCGGCGCCTTGGCACCGGATGCCGCTGGTGTGCTCCCCCCTATTACGCCGTTACCGGTTCAGCGATATCGATAGGTTCCACGCTGTCAGGATTTTACGGCAGGTCAAAACGATCGGCATTCATTACCTTTGTCCAGGCCGCGACGAAATCGCGGACGCACTTCTCCTTATGGCCCTTTTCGGCACAAACCTCAGCAGCGGCACAGAGCTGGCTGTTCGAACCGAAGATCAGATCGGTGCGCGTCGCCCGCCACTTGGCGTTTCGACCTTCGCGATCATAGCCGATGAAGGTGTCGTCGGCGCTCTCGTCAACGACTTGCCAAAAGCTATTGCTGTCGAGCAGGTTGACGAAGAATTCGTTGGTCAGTTGGCCCTTGCGGTCGGTGAACACGCCCTCCGGCGCATCCTTGTGGTTGGCGCCGAGCACGCGCAGGCCGCCGACCAGCACGGTCATTTCAGGCACCGACTGGCAGCGCGCCTCGCGGCCCACCAACGATCCAGACCCTGTGAAGCCGATCTCGCTCAACGCAATGATCGAGGCCGCCGAGGCGTTGGGACGAAGTTTCGATTTCGTACGCGTCGACTTCTACGAGATTGACGGCAAGCCGCGGTTTGGTGAAATGACTTTCTATCCAGGGTCGGGCCTTGACCGCTTCGACCCGGTTTCGCTCGACGCCCATATAGGGCAAGACGGGCGTGGTGGGGGAGAAGCGACGAGGCTGTCAGCCTAGCGTATGGCTGTTACACCCCTATGCTGCATGTCCTCTGATTGGGCACTAGCGAGGCGCTTACCCGCCGCTATGCGTTACGCTGTCGATACGAGCGATCGAAAAGTCGGCCAGGGCCTCAGCTCGGCTACCAAAGTCGATCCGGTTCAGCGTTGACCGTGAGCGCGATACCGGCTGTCAAGGGGCTGGTTGTCGATGCCAGTTGCTTGGGTGGCAGTTGCTTGGGTGGCAGTCGCTTGCTCGTCGGTTTCGCCTATCTGTGGAGCCTCGATGTCCTCGCCCGCAGATAGGTCCGGGAATTGCTCATGATCTCGACCGTAGTCCTTGCATCCTTCTCTAAATGAAGACGACCTGCCGCCGCATTGGAATTCGCTTGTTACGGCGTGCTGCTCGGCCCAATTCGCCCCTACGAAATAGCCGGCACAATCAGTACAATTGTCGCCGTTGATATTGACCGGGTCGGCATTGACTCTTGGTATCTGGTTCTGCGTCCGCGACGGAGCAATCCCATTTGCCGATCCGCGTGCTAGCTTGGCGACAGTCTTCAGGAGCGCCCCTGGCATATCAGAGAACGAAAGCTTTCCGGCGAGAAAGCGAGCCGCAGACTCAGATCAGCCGATTTTGGGGCCGGTTGCGAAGGCTGCGATCATTGGTATCAACGCGATCATGCCCAGCCAACCCTAAAAGCTCCGATTCATTTTACCTCACCGCTTGTACGACGCACATCAGGGGCGGAAGGATCCAATCGCCCCTGGTCAGCTTTGCTGAGCGGGCTGCCAAAAACAGCGAATTCCGCAAGCGGACACCGAGCGGCTATTTCGCAGCACGTGCACCGTCAGCCGATCGAGAGCGGAAACCAGCCGCATCACACATGCCTTTCGCTTTACCCACAGGGATGTGTGTGGGAGTGCCCCTCCGAGTGACTGGCAGCATGCTGCCGCCCCCGCTTTGCTCACGCAGGCTTGTCAGTGGTATTACAAGGTGACGCGCCGCAGGCGACCCGCCTATGGGACGCCCAAATCGAAAGACATCGCAATCAGAGAGATATCAACATCGCGTCCCCGTCATTGGCTCGGGATTGGGGTTGTCGTTGTCGCTGCGGGCGCTCTTTTGCCCTGGTTGACCCGCCGGCCGCTGACTGAAGCCGCGGTCCGCGCGTATCTTGCCGACAATGGCGTTGATGCCGCCTATCACGTTGCCGAGGCGGACAGCCGTCATCTGGTTTTCGAAAATGTAGCGTTGGGGCCGGCGGGCAATCGCGATCTAGTCGCCCGGCGGATCACTGTTGATCTTGCCTGGTTTGGTTTTGGGCCCGAGGTGACGGCCGTGCGGCTTGAGGGGCCAGTTTTGCGCGCTCGCCTTTTCACCACCGGCATCAGCTTTGGCAGTCTTGATCGCCTGATCCCTGCGACGAAAGCGGTTCAGTTTCCGGCGATATCGACTGTCATAAGGGATGGACGCGTGTCCATTGTCACGCCGTTCGGCCCCGTGCTCGCCAAGGTCGATGCGACGGGCCGCCTCGACAGGGACTTTCGCGCCATGGTCAGAACGGCGCCTGCCACGCTGCGATCGGCGACATGCGGCGGCTACGCCGGCGCGGCAGACATCGTCCTGACAACAGCGTCGCGCGATTTCGCCGTCTCGGGCTCCGGCCTGGTCGATAGGGTCGAATGCGCCGCGGCCAAGGTGCCCAGCCTGAAATGGGCGTTTCGCCTGGCGGCGCCGATTACGACGGCTTCGGTTTCGGGCAATGTGGTGGCGCAAGCGGCTGCCGGACAAATAGGCCCTATGCGGTTTGCCGGCCCGTCCGCCTTGAGGTTGGCCGGTACCGGCACACCCAGGCAATTCAACGGCAATTGGCGTGTTTTGCTCACCAAGGCTGCGGCTGCGCGGGAATTGGCTGACACCATTGCCGGTAATGGCGGGTTTGACTGGCAGCAAGCCCAAGGCGTCAACATTGACGGCACCGTCCGCGCCGGCGGTTTTGTTTCCGGTTCGGCGCAGGCGGCAATGTCGGTGGCGGGCATGCCGGACCTCGTTTCGGAGCTTGCCAGGCGGCTTGGCAACGCGGTGCGCTCAGTAGATGTCGATGCGCGGTTCACGGCGGCATTGGGCACGCGTCCACAAATCACGGTGTCCCGTGCTGACATACGCGGCGCTGGAGGGTCGCTACTGCGGTTCGTTGGCAAAGCGGGTGGACGCTGGGCATCGGATACGGCAACGATCGACGGCAATATCGCGGTTGCCGGCGGTGGATTGCCGGCGGCCCAGATCGATCTTTCGGGTCTGGTTCTTGGCAAGGACGGCTGGACGGGCACTGCCGCGATGGTCGTCCCGCCGTGGCGCTCGGGCGGATTGGCGATTGCGGTACCGGGCATCAATGTCGACGTCGCCAACGGCGCAGCTGATATATCGGGCCGGGCGATCGTTTCGACGCGCTTTGGCGGTGCGCAAATCGATGGGCTGGACCTGCGGTTTGCAATGCGCACCAGCCTTGATGGCGAACATATGAGGTTAGGTCCGGGTTGTGCCGATGTCGCGGCAACATCGGTGCGAACAGCGTCCCTGGTGATCGAGAGCTTTGCGACCCGGCTGTGTCCTGCGGCCGGCGTGTCGGCACCGGCCCTGTCGGGCAAGACGATTGCCGGGGATGTCCTCGTCGGCGCGGTCAGATTGCAAGGACAGGCAGCGGGACGGGCCTTCGCTATCGATAGCCAGCCTTCGCGGCTCTCGCTTGGCGGCAGTCTTGATGGACCGGTCGTGCGCAGCCCCGGTCTGGGCTTAAAATTGCGGTTGAACGAAATATCCGGCGGTGCGGTGGTCGCCGGCATGGTCAGCAGGCAGCAGGCCGGTTGGACAGGATCCGGGCGTGTATCAGCCGCGGCCGCAGATTCGCCGGCAGTTCGTATCCGACGCGGCACGGCGCAATGGCAGTTTGACATGGGCAGACTGACGTTCACCGGGCTGAACGCGCAATTGACCGACCACGGGGCGAAGCCGCGGTTTGCGCCCCTGCAACTGGCCGATGCCGACATCCGCATCGACGAAGGCCGTATCTCGGGCCAGGCCAAGATCTTGCTCGTCGAGGGCAAAGCGCCGATTGCCACCGTTCGTGGATCCTATTTGACGGGACGCGGCACAGGATCGGCTCAGTTCGATTCGACTCTAGCGTTTTCAAAGAAACTGCAGCCGCTGCAGATCAGCGAACTGGCGCGTGGCTTTGTCGCCAACGTCGAAGGCAAGGTGACATCGCACGCCGACCTGACGCTCGACTGGGACGGCTTGCACGGCACAGGATCGATGCACTTCGAAGCCTTGTCACTGGCTACGGCAGCGTTGGGGCCGCTGACCGGCATCGAAGGCACGCTGCTTTTCGACGACCTGCCGAAACTGCACACGCTGCCGTCCCAGGTGTTGAAGATCGCGTCGATCAATCCCGGCGTGTTGGTGGAGAACGGCATCGCCAGGTTCCAGATCCTCGATGTCGGCGCGGTTTCGGTCGAGGACATGCATTGGCCCTTTACGGGCGGCACGTTGACCCTCCAGCCGGTGATTTTCCGCGCCGGCGAGACCCGGCGACGCTACGTGCTCGTCGTCGATGGCCTTGATGCCGGGCAGTTCCTGCAGCGTTTCGACCTCAAAAACCTCAATGCCACCGGCCGGTTCGATGGTTTGCTGCCGCTCGTTTTCGCCGGCACCAGCGGGCGTATCGAAGGCGGCCTGCTGACGGCGCGGCCCGAAGGCGGCATGATCCAGTATGTTGGCGATGTTGGTCAGGAGAGCATGGGAGCGGCAGGCCGCCTGGCGTTCGATGCCTTGCGAAGCATGCGCTATCATTCCCTAACGTTGGCGCTCGATGGCGATCTTGACGGCGAACTCGTCACCGCGATCAGTTTTACAGGCACCAATCTGGCGCCGGTCAACCTCGGCGGCACCCTGCCGCTGCGTTCCAATGGTCTCCCGTTCAAGTTCGGCATCACCGTTCGCGCGCCATTCCGCGCGCTGCTCGGCACCGTTGCGTCGTTCAGCGACGCGCGCAGCTTGCTGCGCAATGCCCAGCCGGATCCTGCAGAACCACCCAGGCCATGATCATGGTCCGAAAGGGATGGTGTTCGTTCATATTGGCCGTGCTAAGGTAACGTTATGAGAGTTCTGTCGATCGTTATCGCTGCTGCGGCACTTTCGGGGTGCATCCAGCTGCGCGCGCCAGACAAGCCTATCGAGATCAATCTCAACGTCACCATCAAGCAGGAAATCGTCATCCGGCTTGAAAAGGACGTTCAGGATCTGATCAAAAAGAACCCGGCGATTTTCTGATGGCTGCAAGAGACATAACCATGCGCCTTCTCCTTTTTGCCACCTGCGCTTTCGCCATCGCTGTCCCCACATTGGCACAAACGGCCGATCCTATCGTTGAGGCCGCTCGCGTTGCCGGCACCGTCGGCGAGCAAAGCGACGGCTATCTGGGCGTCAGGGTTCCGGGCGACGCAGAACTCGCCAAGCGCGTCGCGCAGATCAATATCCAACGCCGTGCGGTCTATACTGATACAGCGGCAGCCAAGACGGGTGTGACCGTCGTCGACGTCGGTGCCGCGACCGCTTGTCAATTGTTCCAGACGCGCGTGCCAACCGGGCAATATTACCGCACCCCGGCAGGCGAGTGGCGCAAGCGTGAGACCAGCGCGCCGATCGCCTTGCCCAGCTATTGCGGTCGATAACTTGCCAGATTGTACGTTGGTAAGCGTCGGACACGTATCGGAAATCTGCTCCTTCTCGCACAGCTGTCAGTCTGCAAAATTCGAGCAGAGCCGCGGCCCGCCATATCCCATTGAAACATCCAGCGAGGGATACACATCGGGGATATGGGAGAAGCGGCCACGGCGACGACGCGCGTGTTTCAATCCAATAGATCACAGGCGGTCCGTATCCCGAAGGCCGTCGAGTTTTGATCGGACGTACGCGAAGTCGCGGTTCGGCGGGTTGGCCGCAATCGCATCATTTCGCCAGCCAATGCGCTTTGGGATGATTTCCTCGAGCCGCCAGGCGTCGATCTGGGCGAGCGGCAGCAGCCGGAGGCCCAGGAACGGGAAACGCTGTGAGCCTGCGTTAGATGCTCGACACCAATCTTTGCATTCGCGTGCTCCGGGATCGTCCTGCGGGCGTGGAATCGCGCTTCAACGACGAAGCCGAGGGTCTGGCAATGTCGACGATCGTCCTGATGGAACTTCTGCATGGCGCCGCCAAGTCAGCACAGCCCATCGAAAACCGTCGAGCAGTTGAGGATTTTGCCTCCCGCCTCGAAGTGCTCTCATTTGACGAGCGCGCCTCTCAGCATGCAGCAGACATCAAGAACGACCTTGAACGGCAAGGGCAGGTCATCGGTGGCTACGATCTGCTCATTGCCGGTCACGCGCGCAGTCAGGGCTTGGAAATCGTAACAGTCAATTTCGGTGAGTTTCGACGGGTTGCCGGCCATGTTTGCGAGGACTGGACATAGCGAGCGTACCTCGACCAGAGGCATGCGAACTTGCTGAATTGGCCATGTACAACTTACTGACATTATTTAACATACTGCATGTTATAAAACTTTTCTAGCGATTGTGGCTTTGACGGTTTCGCATGCGATTCACCTTCAATCGATCAGGTTCACCGGCGCCAAGCCTGTCCGTTGCCATAGCCGAGCAGCCACAGCCGATATTCAGCAAATCACCAAACCTTGACCGTCGACCGCGACCTTGCCGTAGATGAACCTTGCTGGCGCTATCCGACGACCGGGGTAGCGACTGCGCGAGCATCGACGCCAAGGCCGCCGCGGCATGCTGTGACGCCGCGGCGTCCTGCTGTGTCGAGGCGATGGACTGCTGCGACTAAGGCAACAGACCAAATGAACGGAGGCACCGGACCGCGAGGTTCGGCGCCTCTTTTATGTGGCACGCTCGGATTGCCGCACGAACGCTGACCCGGACTGGATAATATTGACGCCCTCACCGTCGTAGCGACGTGACTCACGGCAGCCCGAATGTACGAAAACAATCTCTAATCCCGCCTCGATGCTTTGCGCCGTCGCACCTGGTGTGTTAGCGACGCTTGTGCACCGTTTTCTCATTATTCTGATGTGCGCCTTCATGGCCACGTCGCATGGCGGCATCGTTGCGGCGCATTCGCATTATGACGGTATGTCAGCGCATCACCTGAACACCGCCGCACATCACGAAACGGCAGATTCCGCCGCCCATGATGACGACCATGACAATGGCCCTCACGAGAACGCTGCCGTGGCGGTCGATAACGATGGCGACCGCCCAGCGCCGTCGACGATAGCGCATCACCATATCGTCGTGGATGCATCTGCAAGACCCCCAGTGTTGGCCAGCGTCCGCGTCGTCAACTTGCGCTTCGAACCACCCTTGCGCCGCGACGCGCTGCCGCCGTCAGCTACCGTTGCGCCGGGGCTCGAGCCACCCGACGCCTGACGTTGTTCGCCCGGCCATGAGTTGCCGGATCACGACAATAGTCAGGATGATCTTCCATGAACCCGATTCTCTGCGTCGCCGCGCTGGCGATGCTTGCCGCTGCCAGTTCGGCGATGGCGCAACCGATTTCGCTCGACGAGGCGCTGCGCCGCACCCTCACCACCACGCCCGAAGGCCGGGCCGGCGCCGCGCGTCTTGAAGCGCTGGCGGCGGCGGGCCGCCAAGCCGGTGTAAAGCCGAACCCAAGCGTTGAAGTCTTCGCTGAGAACTTTCCCAACACAGGGTCCAATGCCGGGTTAGATGTCTTCAACCTGACCGGGACCTATGCCCAGCAGGTGGAACGCGGCGGTAAGCGCCAAGCGCGGGTATCGTTGGCGGCGAGTGAAATCGGCGTAGCCGAGGCCGAGCTGGTGCTGTCGCGGCTCGACATCGCGGCACGGGTGCAGCGCGCCCATGTCGAGGCAGTGGCAACCGAGGCAGAGATTGGCGTCGCCACCGAGAAACTGCACGGCGCCGAAAGCCTGGCGCGTGAAGTCGATCGCCGGGTGAAAGCGGCGCGTGATCCGATCTATGCCGGCACGCGAGCGGCAACGCGGGTAGCCGAGGCGAAGGTCGATCTGGAACTCGCAGTGCACGCCCGCGATGCTGCGGTCGAACGACTGGCGGCACTGTGGGACGGACCCGCCGAGGGGGTCACCGTTTCCACGGCGGATTTCCTGCGTTTCGACGAGCCAGGTAAACCATCGAACGCGGCAGCACCCGAAGCCGCCGTCGTGGCAGCGCGCGTCCAGAGAGCCGAAGCGGCGCTGGCGGTCGAGCAATCGCGGCAGGTGCAGGACATCACGCTTCGTGGGGGCCTGCGCTATCTGCGCCCCGGCGATGACCTGGCGCTGGTCGGGGGCTTCTCGATCCCGCTCGGCCGCAACGACACCAACCGGGATAATGTCGCCCGCGCGCAAGCCGAGCGCCGCCGCGTCGATGCCGAGGCCGAGGTCGCCGCCGCCCAGCGTCGCCGCGACCTCGCGCTCGCCAATGAGAAGGTCCATGAGGCCGCGCTGGAGGGGGTAGCGATCCGTGACAGGGTGATCCCTGGCACTGAAGAGACGCTGGCGCAGGTGCGCGAAGGCTATGCGCGCGGCGGATTCACGTATCTCGATGTTGCCGAGGCACAGGCGGCGCTGGCGTCGGCGCGGGCGCGACTGGTGCGCGCGGCGCGGGCGCACAAGGAAGCTGGGGTCGAGCTTGACCGGCTGACCGGGCGCTTTGCCAATCTCACCAATGAACTGCCTTCAAGCTTTGAAGCGGAGCCACGCTGATGTCACCGACCACATCCCGACTTGCCTTGCTGGCAGCGCTGGCCGTGGCCGGTTGCGGCAGCGAAAGCCCGAAGGAGGCACCCGCCGAGCATGGTGCGGCAGCACCCGATTATGAGCGCGGCCCCCACAACGGTCGGTTGCTCAAGAGCGGCGACTTTGCCGTTGAAGTGACCATCTTCGAGGACGGCGTGCCCCCCGAACACCATGTCTATGCCTATCGCGGCGGCAAGCCGATCCCGCCTTCCGAAGTGCAACTGGCGGTGACGCTCAGCCGGCTCGACGGCGAGGTGAACCGGTTCAGCTTTGCGCCTGAAAGCGATTATCTGAAGGGCAGCGGCACGGTGACCGAACCGCACTCGTTCGACGTGACGGTCAACGCGGTCGAGGGCGGGCGTACCCATAACTGGAAGTTCGAATCTTACGAGGGTCGGACGACGATCGCGCCGCTGAGCGCGCGGCAA
>JANOCM010000066.1:0-2118 GCA_031412175.1 Alphaproteobacteria bacterium | reverse complement strand
ACGGCATGAATGACGCCGTGACCCCTGCCCCCGTCGACAACGACGTCCCGCTCGCCGAATTGCGCCCGCGCCTTGTCGCGGCGATGCTGCCCAATGTGCCGTTCGACGGCTGGACCGCGACCAGCCGCGATCTTGCCGCCGATGCGGAAGGCATCGACCGCGACATCGCCGCGATGGCGCTGCCGGATGCCGCGACGATGATCGACGCCTATACGGCGCGCGCCGACGCGATGATGGCCGAAGCGATGGCCAATGCCCACAACATGAAGGTGCGCGACCGTATCCGCCATGCGCTGCGCAGCCGGCTCGAAGCCGCGAGCCTCGATGGCGAGGCGGTTCGCCGCGCGCTGGCAGTGCTGCTGCAGCCGCAGAACGCCGGACTGTCGGCGCGGACATTGTGGCGCACCGCCGATGCGATGTGGCGTGCCGCCGGCGATACCGCGACCGATTTCAACCATTATTCGAAGCGTACCATCCTCGCCGGCGTCTATTCGGCGAGCCTGCTTTATTGGCTCGAGGACGACAGCGACGATCACGCCGCCACCTGGGCGTTCATCGACCGCCGCATCGACGATGTGATGAAATTCGAAAAGACCAAGGCGCGGGTCCAGGGCGCACTCGCCAATTTGCCAAACCCCGCGCGCTTCCTCGGCCGGCTGCGCTACCCTGCCGTCTAGGGAGTCTTCCCTACTGGCGCTTGCCCCCGCCACATGATAACCGTTCGCAACAACTGTCGCGATTGGCCCCCACAACATGCCCACTCCCCGCCTGATCGAGCGGCTGTCGCCCGGCGAGGTGGCCACCATCGCGGCGATCGATCGCGCCGGGCTCGACCCGCTGACCGCACAGCGGCTGCACGAACTGGGCTTTGACGAGGGCGTCGATGTCGAACTGCTCCATCGTGCGCCGTTCGGCGGCGATCCACTGGCAGTGCGCGTCGGCAACATGACCGTGGCCTTGCGCAAGGCCATGGCACGGCTGATCGAGATCGAACCGGCCGCCGTTGCAATCGTCGCCGCAACTCCAGCCGAATAGCGTGAACGTTCCTGTTGCAACGCCGGTCGTGGCGCTGGTCGGCAATCCCAATGCCGGCAAGACCAGCCTGTTCAACGCGCTGACTGGGTCGCGGCAGAAGGTCGGCAACTATCCCGGCGTCACTGTCGAGCGCAAATCGGGGCGGCTGCCGCTGCCTGATGGCCGCATCGCCGAACTGATCGACCTGCCCGGCACCTACAGCCTGACGCCGCGCAGTCCCGACGAAGCCGTCACCCGCGACGCCGTGCTCGGGCATCTGGCGGGCGAGAAGCGCCTCGATGCCATCGTCGCCGTCGTCGATGCGACAAACCTGCGCAACCACCTGCGCTTCGTGCTCGAATTGCGCCGTCTCGGGCTGCCGATGCTCGTCGCGCTCAATATGGTCGATCTCGCGGCGCGTGACGGCATGACCATCGATGCCGAACGGCTGGCGTCGATCCTCGGGCTGCCTGTCGTCGCCACCGTTGCCGTGCGTCGCCGCGGCCTCGACGATCTCGCCGCCGGGCTCGCCGCCACGCTGCGCGCCGAAACGCCCGTAATCGCTGCGGCGCCCGAGGCCGATGTCAAGCTGCTGCAACGTGAAGCGCGAGTCATCGCCGACACGGTGACCTTGAGCCAGGGCGCCCACCGCCGCTGGTCGCAGCGGCTCGACGGCATTGCGCTGCACCCGGTGTTCGGGCCCCTGTTGCTGGCGGGGCTGCTGTTCGGCATGTTCCAGGCGGTGTTCGCCTGGGCGGCGGCGCCGATGGAATGGCTCGCCGGGCTGGTGACACAGGCGCAGGCCGGGCTGACGGCGACGATGGCCGATGGGCCGCTGCGCTCGATGCTCGTCGATGGCGTGCTCGGCGGGGTCGGCGCGGTCATCGTCTTCTTGCCGCAGATCCTGATCCTGTTCTTCTTCATCCTGTGTCTCGAACAATCGGGCTACATGGTCCGCGCTGCCTTTCTGATGGACCGGCTGATGGCGCGGGTCGGGCTGAACGGCCGCGCCTTCATCCCGCTGATCTCGTCATTCGCCTGTGCAGTGCCCGGCATCATGGCGACGCGGACGATCGATTCGCCCAAGGATCGCCTGACCACCAT
>JANOCM010000065.1:0-2469 GCA_031412175.1 Alphaproteobacteria bacterium | reverse complement strand
GGCACGTCGGGCTTTGCCGTGCGATCCATCCAGGTGCCGATCAGTGCTTCGACCGCGGGGATATTGTGCTGCTTCAGGATCGGAAAGACGCGGGTGTAGAAACTTTCGAAGCCGTCGTCGAAGGTCAGCAGCACGGCCTTGGGCGGCAGCGGCGCCTTGCCAGCGTGGGCGTCGATGATCTGCTGGACGCTGATGAAATGATAGCCATTGGCGAGCAGCCATTCGATGTGTTCGCCGAAGTTGCGCTGCGCGACGGCCATGCGATCGAACGGGCCAACCTTTTGTCCGACGGCCGGGATATCGTGATAGCTCAGCACGATATAGGGTTCGGGTGCCTTCTCCAGCGCCGCGAGAGCGGGCGCGGTGAGGCCGGTGAAACAAACGGCGGCAACCAGTGCCGTCAGCCAGCGGCCGAACATTGATATCATTGCTGGTCTGGTCTCTTGAATACGGGTGCCATGCCGAGGTCGGGAAGTGGGCTAACGCCAGTCCTCTAGCGGTGTGCGGATTAACGCGCGCCGCGCCTGTGCATTAAATGTGTGACAGATGCACCTCATCAAGTCGCAGATAGCATTATTTTGCAGTGCAGCAAAGCGCGCTCAGCCCTCCGCATCGCGGAACTGGGCGCGTTTTGGCCCGAGATAGCCGAACAGGAACGCCGCGACCTTGCGCATCTGGATTTCTTCCGACCCTTCGGTGATGCGGTAGCGGCGGTGGTGGCGATAGATGTGCTCGAACGGTTTGTGGCGGCTGTAACCGATGCCGCCATGCACCTGCATCGCGCGGTCGGCGGCCTCGCAGACCAGCCGGTTCGCCCAGTAATTGCACATCGAGACCTTGTCGGAAATCTCGTGCTCGATCGCCTTGTGCTCCATATTGTCCATCTGCCAGGCGGTCTTGCGGATCAGCAGCCGCAGCATCTCGATCTGGGTGGCGAGCTCGACGAGTGGCCACTGGATGGCCTGGTTGTCGGACAGCGGCTTGCCGAACGGCTTGCGGGTGCGCGCGTATTTGACCGATTCCTCGACGCAGAAATGCGCGGCGCCGAGCGATGATGCCGCCTGGCGGATGCGGTTTTGGTGGACAAACGACTGGCCGATGCCGAGGCCGCGGTCGATCTGGCCCCAGAAGGCATCTTCCGGCACCCAGACGTCGGTGAAGCTGACCCGCGGATGGTCGGTCGGCATGTTGAAGGTCCACAGATATTCCTCGACCTTCACCCCCGGCGCCTGCGCCGGGACGATGAAGCAGGTGATGCCGGTGGCGTCGCCGTCCTTTCCCGATGTGCGGGCAAAGACCATGGCGTGGGTGGCGACATGCATCCCGGTCGACCACATTTTCTCACCGTTGATCAGCCAGCCGGGCTTGCCGTCGCGCTCGTGCGGAACGGCGACGGTTTCCATGAAGGTCGCGTCGGAGCCGTGGTTGGGCTCGGTCAGGCCGAACACGGTGCGCATGGCGCCCGACATCACCGCTTCGCCGTCGCGCGCATATTGCTCGGGCGTCGCGAACTCCTTGAACAGCAGGATGAACGGGTTGTTGCCGACAATCGAGTGTTCGTTCTGCAAATCGTTGTGGAGGCCAAGGCCCCTGGCCGCCAGGTGCTCGCGGATGACCGCCATGTCGAGGTTGCTGCCGCCCTTGCCGCCCATGCTGGTCGGCCAGGCGAAGCGATAGTGGCCGGCCTTGTCGGCGACGTCGCGGGCTTCGGCGAGCAGCGCTTCCCATTCGTACTTGGGTAGTCCGCCGGCTTCCCAGTCGGTGCGGGCATATTCGCGGCGGTGATCGAAGAAGCGCATATTGTCGTCGCGCGCCTCGATCGGCTTGATCTCGGCGTCGATGAAGGCATCGAGCTCGGCGAGATAGGCGCTCAGTTCGGGCGAAAGATTGAAATCCACGGTCATTCCCCAAGGCTTTGGGGATGTTGTGGTCGCCGCGGGGGTGGCGCGCAACCTGACGGATTGGCTGGATCAGTCGCCGGTCAGCGCCGCGGCGAACTCGCTTGCCTCGAAGGCACGCAAATCGTCCATGCCCTCGCCGACGCCGATGGCGTGGATGGGCAAGCGGAATTTTTCGGCTGCCGCCACCAGCATGCCGCCGCGCGCCGAGCCGTCGAGCTTGGTCATCACGAGGCCGGTAATCTTGGCCACGTCGCGGAATACCTCGATCTGGTTGAGCGCATTCTGGCCGGTGGTGGCATCGAGGACGAGCACGGTGTCGTGCGGCGCGGCGGGAGACAGTTTCTGGATGACGCGGCGCATCTTGGCGAGTTCGTCCATCAGCCCGGCCTTGTTCTGGAGCCGGCCAGCCGTGTCGATGATTAGCACATCGGTGCCGGCGGCGCGCGCCTGTTGCAGCGCTTCGAATGCTAGGCCGGCGGCATCGGCGCCCTGTTCGCCCGAGACCACCGGCACACCGATGCGGTCGCCCCATATCTTGAGCTGGGCGATGGCGGCGGCGCGGAACGTG
>JANOCM010000064.1:0-7423 GCA_031412175.1 Alphaproteobacteria bacterium | reverse complement strand
CATCGACATGCACACCCATGTCGCCGATGGCTGGGGCGAGACCGGCGATCCGGCCGAGGCGTTGCGCCACAGCGAGGGCGAAACGCTGCTGAAGGCGGCCGAAGCAGCGCGGGTGACCTTGCGCGCCGGCTTTACCAGCGTTCGCGACGTCGGCGTGTTTCGCGGGCTGAGCGATGTGAAGCTGCGCAACGCCATCGCCGCCGGGCAGGTGCCGGGGCCGCGGATGACAGTAGCGGGCGGCTATATCACCACCCCCGGCGGCGGCGGCGCGGTAACCGGCGCGAAACCCGGCGCCGTTATTGGCCCCGAATTTCGCGTCGGCGAAGTGCGCGGTGCCGCCGAAGCCCGGGAAAAAACCCGCGCGCTGATCGAAGGCGGCGCCGATTTCATCAAGCTGATCGCCACCGGCGCAGTGCTCGCCGTCGGCAGCCGGCCCGGCGAGCTCGAACTGACACCGGCGGAAATGCAGGCGAGTTGCGACGAGGCGCGGCGGCTCGGCCGCTATTGCATCGCCCATGCCCATGGCGCCGCCGGCATCAAGGCGGCGATCGCCGCCGGCGCGCGGTCGATCGAGCACGCCTCGCTGATCGACGACGACGGCATCGCACTGGCCAAGGCGCGCGGCGTCTGGCTCGACATGGATATCTATGACGGAGACTGGATCGATGCCGAAGGCACCCGCCAGGGCTGGCCGGCGGAGTATCTGCAGAAGAACCGCGACACCACCGAGGCGCAGCGCCAGGCCTTTGCCAAGGCGGTGAAGGCCGGCGTGAAACTGTCGTTCGGCACCGATGCCGGCGTCTATCCGCATGGGCAGAACGCCCGGCAATTTGCCTATATGGTCCGCTATGGCATGACGCCGATGCAGGCGATCCAGTCGGCGACGACGGTGGCGGCGGCGCTGCTCGGGAAATCCGCCGACGTCGGCGCGATCAGCCCGGGGCACTATGGCGATCTGATCGCGGTGGCGGGCGATCCAATTGCCGATATCGGCCTGTTGCAGAACGTCGCTGCAGTAATGAAAGGCGGCGAACTCATCCAGCCATAGGATTGCCCCGTACATATGGTTGAATTACTGTGTAGCGACAGGTCTCGGAGGGCAATTCGGTCATGAACAGCGCAGTCCGGGTTTCGATCGCGATACTGGCCGCCGCGCCGTTGCTCGCCGCCACCAAGCCACCGGCCAAGGCCCCGGCCCGCGCGCCGGTGCAGCAGGTCGTGCCGCCCAAAACCGTCTATTGGCTCAGCGCCGCCACCGCCAGCGGCTTCACCATGGGCAGCCGCAGCCCTTCGACCGGTGACATGATGCGCATGGCGATGGGCGGCGGCATGGACCAGGTGCAGAAGGATCTGAAGCTCGACCTCGGCTCCAAGGTGCCGCCGTCGGGTCCGCCGGCAGCATCGCACGCCATCCCGCCGGCGATGAACATGGGGCCGGCGCTGGCGCTGAAAACACCAAGGCCGGTGGCAACCGCCAATACCCCGCGCGAACCCGAGGACTTCGAACGCCCCAAGGGCCAGATCCTGCTGTTCTGGGGCTGCGGCGAGACCGCCCGCCCCGGCCAGCCGGTCGTCATCGATTTCGAAAAGATGGCCGCCGGCCAGATTCCGCCCGGCCTGTTCGGCGGTGAACGCGTCCGCATCGCGCGACCGCCGATGACCTCGACCTGGCCGACGTACGGCGGCTGGCCAAACGAAGATCGCGCCAGCAAACAGGCCGTGCCCGCCGACGCGTCGCTGCTAGGGCCCCACAAGGTCACCGGCAATTATTCGTCGCCCATTGATTTCACGCTGACGCAGGACTGGATGGCCGATCTCGCCATGCAGCAGAGCAAGCTGCCATCGGGCGCGCTGGCGTTGTCATGGAACCGCGTGCCCGGCGCCACGTCGCATTTCGCCCAGATGTTCGGCGGCGGCGGCGGCAAAAAGCCGGATAGCGCCACGATCGTGTTCTGGTCGTCGAGCGACGTGCAGACATTCATCTCGGGCCTCAGCGACTTCATCGCACCGGCCGAAGCCGCACGCCTGGTTGGCACGAAGCAATTGATGCCCGCCGAGCAGACGAATTGCGCGATCCCCAAGGAGGCAATGGCGGCGAGCCAGGGCGGGCTCATCAGCCTTGTCGCCCATGGCCCCGAACAGAATTTCGTCTACCCGCCGCGCCCGACGAACCCCAAGGTGCCGTGGGTGCAGGACTGGACGGTGAAGGCGCGCTTTGCCTCGCGCACCGGCGGTATCGCGGGGATGGACATGGCGGCGATGGGCGGCGGGTCCTCCGGCAAGGGCAAAAGGGGCAAGCCGGCGTGCCAGCCGAGCACCAGCGGCATGGCCGGCGAAGCGCTTGGCGGTGCCATCGGCGGCGCGCTCGGCGGCATGTTCGGCAAGAAGAAGAAAACCGATTGCGAATGACGCTGCGCCGCAACATGCGGCTTGGCGGCGGCGGGGGCAGCGTCTAAGACCGGCGCACGCGCAGCGTGCCGGAGGTTATCGCAAACCCATGCCCAGCCCTGCCGACCTTCGCGCCCGCGTGCAGCGTTTCGCCCGCGACCGGAACAATCACCAGACAGCCGTGGCCTTTGCCATCAGGCTGTTCGGCGCCGCCGCCAGCTTCGGCCTCAGCTACATCATCGCCCGACTGTTCGGTGCCGCCGGCACCGGCAATTATGCGCTGGCGCTGACTACGGCGACGATCGCGGCAACGCTGTCGCTGGTCGGGCTCGACTATATCTTGCTGCGTACCGTCGCGGGCGATGTGAAGATCGGCGACACCGCCGCGGCTGGCGGCAGCGTCCGCAAGGTCGTGGCAGTGGTCGGCAGCCTTTCGCTGGGCATGGCGGTGCTGCTAGCGATCGTCGGTGCGCCGCTGCTGACGCGACTGCTCGATGATGGCGGCGACACGGTAATGCTGCGGCTGGCGGCGCTTGCCGTGGTGCCGCTGGCCTTGACCCGCGTTGCCGTCGCCAGCCTGCGCGGTTCGGGCATCGTGCTGCGCGCCCAATTCATCGACGGGCCGCTGCCGATGCTGTTGACGTTGCTGGCGCTGGGCCTGTTTATCGCAGCGGGCGTCGCCACCGATGTGCAGCAGCTGTTCGTGGTGTTCGCCGCCGCCACGGCGATCGGCACCGCCGGCGGCTGGCTGATGTATCGCCGCCAGACGCGCAGCTGGGCACCGCCGTCCGCCGTCAAGGCGCGGCCGCTGCTGTCGCAGAGTTGGCGGATTTCGCTGACTGTGCTCGCCGCCATGCTCGCCGACTGGCTGATCCTGCTGATGCTCGGCCGCTATTTCGGCAAGGTCGAGGTTGGCCAGTTCCGTACTGCCTGGCAGATCACCGCGCTGATCGGGCTCGTCGCCAGCACGCTCGATGTCGTCGTCGGGCCGCGGCTGGCGGCGGCGCACAGGGTCGGTAACATCGCCGGCGTCCGCGAGATCTGGCGCCATTCGGCCAAGATGATGATCCTCGGCTCGCTGCCACTGCTGCTGCTCGTGCTTGCGGTGCCGTCGTGGGTGCTGGGCTTCTTCGGGCCGGAATTCGTCGTCGCGGCGCCGGCGCTGCGCATCCTGGCGCTGGGCCAGATCGCCAACATCGCCACCGGGTCGGTCGGCGCCGTGCTGTTGATGACCGGCCGAGAGAAATGGTCACTGCGGCTGGCGCTGTTGTCGCTGGCGGTGCTCGGGCTGGCGGGGCTGGTGCTGATCCCGGCCTATGGCATCACCGGCGCAGCAATTGCGACGGCGCTCAGCATCCTTGTCCGCAACGGCACTATGACGGTGCTGGTGCGGCGGCAGCTGCGGCTGCCGGGCTAGCGCAGACCCGCCGCAAGTTCGGTGACCGCCTTGGCATAGGCGTCACGGTTGGCGAGGATGAACGGATCATCGCTGGCAGCGAGCAGCGCTGCGAAATCATAGCTGTCCTTGGCGCCGAGCGCGTCGGCAAGCTCGGCCTCGGAGCGCAGCAACGCATCGCAGATCGCCGCCAGCGCGATGATGCGCAGCCACAGCACCGGGGTCGTGCGCGGATTGAGCGTCGCCATCTGGCTGGCCAGCGGCTCGAGATAGCCGCCGCCCTGCGCCAGCACGGCATTGAATTCATCGACGCGCACGACACGCTCGCCGCCGCCGTGGCTCGTCAGCATCGATGTCGCGATCACCGGCAGCGTGTCGCGAAACAGATGCTCGCGCTCGATCGTCCAGTCGCAGCCGGGGTGGTCGAGCACGAACCAGCTGCCCGAAAACGCCTGGAAGACCAGCCGGCGGAAGCGCACGATACGCAGCATGGCGACATCGACCGAAAAATCGGCATAGGCCATTTCGCGCTCAATCAGGTCGAGCAGCGCGATCAGCCGGGCGACCCGATACAGGGTGCTGCGATAGAAATAGCCGCGCGTGCCGAGATCATGACGATATTCGACGATGTTGGCGACGCGGTCACGCACCTGCACCGCCGCCTGGATCAGCTGGAAGCGTAGCGGCCCGACGGCCTTGTACAGCCGCTGGCGTGCCTCGAACCGGTATCTGCGGTCGGCCTCGGCATCGCCGAGCAGCAGCGCATTGTCGCGGCTCAAGCTGGTCTTGTAGGCTTCGAGATGGCGGTCGAAGAACGGCTTCGACGACCATTGCAGCACGGCAAAGGCGGTCGTGCCGGCGCCCAGAACCGCGGCGATCAGCGTCGAAACGTCGATCGCCACGGCCCGAACGCCGGGCTATGCAGCCTTGTCGGCGACGAGCAAGCGCACCGGCTGCTTGGTGCCGGCGACGACCTCATCGTCAACCAGGATTTCCTCGACGCCCTCCATGCCGGGCAATTCGAACATGGTATCGAGCAGGATCGATTCCATGATCGACCGCAGCCCGCGGGCGCCGGTCTTGCGCTCGATGGCGCGCTTGGCGATCGCTGCCAACGCGTCGGGCTGGAAGGTCAGCTTCATGCCCTCCATCTCGAACAACCGGGCGTACTGTTTCGACAGCGCGTTCTTCGGCTCGGTCAGGATCTTGACGAGTGCCGTCTCGTCGAGGTCTTCCAGCGTCGCGATCACCGGCAGGCGGCCGATGAATTCGGGGATCAGCCCGAAACGCAGCAGATCCTCGGGCTCGCACTTCATCAGCAGCTGGCCGACACGGCGTTCGTCGGGCGCCGCGACGTGCGCGCCGAAACCGATCGATTTGCCCTGCAGGCGATCGCCGATGATGCGATCGAGGCCGCTGAAGGCACCGCCACAGATGAACAGGATGTTCGTCGTATCGACCTGCAGGAATTCCTGCTGCGGATGCTTGCGCCCCCCCTGCGGCGGCACCGAGGCGGTGGTGCCCTCCATGATCTTGAGCAGCGCCTGCTGGACGCCTTCGCCCGACACGTCGCGGGTGATCGAAGGATTGTCGGCCTTGCGGCTGATCTTGTCGATTTCGTCGATGTAGACGATGCCGCGCTGGGCGCGTTCGACGTTGTAGTCGCTCGCCTGCAGCAGCTTCAGGATGATGTTTTCGACATCCTCACCGACGTAACCGGCCTCGGTCAGCGTCGTCGCATCGGCCATGGTGAACGGCACGTCGAGGATGCGCGCCAGCGTCTGGGCGAGCAAGGTCTTGCCGCAGCCGGTCGGCCCGACGAGCAGGATGTTCGACTTGGCGAGCTCGACTTCGCTGCCCTTGCCGCCATGGTTGAGGCGCTTGTAGTGATTGTGGACCGCCACCGACAGCACGCGCTTGGCGTGCATCTGGCCGATCACATAGTCGTCGAGGACCTTGCAGATCTCGCGCGGGGTCGGCACGTCGCCGGCCTTTTTGACCAGCGCCGTCTTGGTTTCCTCGCGGATGATGTCGTTGCACAGCTCGACGCATTCATCACAGATGAACACCGTCGGCCCGGCGATGAGCTTGCGCACCTCATGCTGGCTCTTGCCGCAAAAGCTGCAATAGAGCGTGCTCTTTGAATCGCCCCCACTCAGCTTGGTCATGGCTTTCCTCTCTCGCTCCCGGGCGAGTGTAGCGGTGTATCTACGTCCGCGGCAAGTCCGCGGACGCGTAACGGTGTCATATTAGCGCAATAGGGCGATGGTCGTTGCGATTCGGTCAAAGCGCATCGCCACCTCACGCGGCCTTCAGCGCCTCGCCGTCGGTCGGCAACGGGCGCCGTTCGTAAACTTCGTCGCACAAGCCGAATTCCTTGGCCTCGTCGGCCGACAGGAACTTGTCGCGCTCCATGGCGCGCTCGATGGTGTCGAGGTCCTTGCCGGTGTGCTTGACGTAAAGCTGGTTGAGCGCATGCCGCACCCGCAGGATCTCGCGCGCCTGGATCTCGATATCTGTGGCCTGGCCCTGGGCGCCGCCCGACGGCTGGTGAACCATGATGCGGGCGTTCTTCAGCGCAACGCGCATGCCGGGTTCGCCGGCGGCAAGCAGGAAGCTGCCCATCGAGGCGGCCTGGCCGATGCAGCAGGTGCCGACCTTGGGGCGGATATATTGCATGGTGTCATAGATCGCCATGCCGCTGGTGATCACACCGCCCGGCGAGTTGATGTACATGAAGATGTCCTTCTTCGGATTTTCCGATTCAAGGAACAGCAACTGGGCGACGATGACCGAGGCCATATGGTCCTCGACCTGGCCGGTGACAAAGACGATGCGCTCACGCAGCAGGCGCGAATAGATGTCGAACGACCGTTCCCCACGGTTGGAGGTCTCGATGACCATCGGGATCAGGCCGGCATGAATGTCGAGCATTGGGAACCTTTCCGTTACACCGGCAACGTCGGACGTTTGGCGACGAAGTTCAAGAGGGGGAAATGCAGGCGCGGCATCACGGATCAGTGCACCCGCAAGACACGAAAACGGAGCGCGGCGTTTCCACCGGCCCCGCTTCCAATCCGCATCAGCCGGGATGCCGCGTCCCGGCCGACAGCATTACTCTGCGGCCTTCTTGGCAGCGCGCTTGGGCTTGGCGGGCGCTTCGACAGCCGGGGCTTCGACAGCCGGGGCTTCGACAGCTGCCGGTGCTTCGGCCTTGGCGGCCTTGGGCTTTGCCGCCTTCTTCACCGGCGCTTCGACGACAGGCTCGGCTACCGTTTCGACCTGGGCTTCGACCGGCGCTTCGGCCTTGGCCTTCACCGCCTTGGGCTTGGCCGCGGCCTTCTTCGGCTTGTGGTCATGGTCGTGATCGCAATCCGGGCCGTGCACATGGCCGGCATGGCCATGATCGTGGATGTGCGCCGCACCCGGGGTTTCGTCCTCGTCCTCGATCGCGGCTTCGAGATCGGCGCGGGTGACGCTGCGCTCGGTGATCTCGGCCTTCGACAGCAGGAAATCGACGACCTTGTCCTCGTACAGCGGCGCGCGCAGCTGGGCGGCGGCCATCGGGTTCTCCTGGAAGAACTTGACGACCTTCTGCTGCTCGCCCGGATATTTCGCCGCTTCCTGGCCGATCAGGCG
>JANOCM010000063.1:0-3829 GCA_031412175.1 Alphaproteobacteria bacterium | reverse complement strand
GACGTGGTCCTCGCTGCGGCGCAGGCGGCCGGCTATGCCGAGGCCGACCCGAGTTTCGACATCGACGGCATCGACACCGCGCACAAATTGTCAATCCTCGCCGCGCTGGCGTTCGGGGCACGCATCGATTTTGCCGGCGTGGCGACCGAAGGCATACGCGCCGTCGAGCTTGCCGACATCGACCAGGCGCGGGCGCTGGGCTTCCGCATCAAGCTCGTCGGCCTTGCAGAGCACGAAGACGGCACCCTGTTCCAGCGCGTCCACCCGGCGCTGGTGCCGCTCGACCACCCGCTCGCTGCGGCGTCGGGCGCGCTCAACGCCGTCGCTGCCGAGGGCGATTTCGTTGGCCGGCTGTTCTTCCAGGGGCGCGGCGCCGGCGAAGGCCCGACCGCCAGCGCCGTCGTCGCCGATCTGATCGACATTGCCCGTGGCAGCGTCGGTCCTGCATTCGGCATGCCGGTCGCCAGCCTGGTTGCGCTACCGCGCGCCGATGCCGCCAGCCGGCGCGGCCGCTATTACCTGCGGTTGACGGTTGCCGATCGTCCGGGCGTGCTCGCCGAACTGACCGCGGCACTGCGCGATCACGGGGTTTCGATCGAAAGCCTGATCCAGCGCGGTCATGCCGTCAGTGGCGACGCGATGGTGGTGATGGTCACCCATGTCGCCAGCGAGGCCGAAGTGCTCGCCAGCCTGGCCCAGATGGGGGGCAGCGACGCCGTCACCGGGCCGCCGGTGATGATGCATATCCTCGATTTCTGACCTTTCACCGGCGCTGCATTCGGCCTAGACCCCGCCACATCGCGTTTTCGGAGCCATCATGACCGCCATTCCCCGCAGTTCGACGCTCGACCGAGTCCTGGTGCTCGAAATGGTGCGCGTTACCGAAAATGCCGCCATTGCCTGTTCGAAACTGATCGGGCGCGGCGATGAAAAGGCCGCTGATGCCGCGGCTGTCGAAGCGATGCGCGATGCGCTCAACCAGCTCGATTTCGATGGCACTGTGGTCATCGGCGAAGGCGAGCGCGACGAGGCGCCGATGCTGTTCATCGGTGAAAAGGTCGGGCGCGCGCAGGGGACCGGCCCCCGCATCGACATCGCACTCGATCCGCTCGAAGGCACGACGATCACCGCCAAGGCCGGCCCCAACGCATTGGCGGTGCTGGCGATCGCCGAGGAAGGGGGTCTGCTCAACGCCCCCGACACCTATATGGACAAGATTGCCGTCGGCCCCGGCTATCCCGCCGGCGTCATCGACCTGCGCAAATCGCCGACTGAAAATGTCCATGCCGTTGCTGCTGCCAAGGGTGTCGCGGCGCACGAACTGATGGTCTGCGTGCTCGACCGGCCCCGCCACGAAGCGCTGATCGCAGAACTGCGCGGGCTTGGCTGCGGAATCATGCTGATCCCGGATGGCGATGTTGCGGGCGTGATTGCGACGACCAACCCCGATACCGGCATCGACCTTTATATCGGCAGCGGCGGTGCGCCCGAAGGCGTGCTGGCGGCGGCAGCGCTGCGCTGCGTCGGCGGCCAGATGCAGGGCCGGCTGGTGTTTCGCAATGAAGATGAGAAAGGCCGGGCAAGGCGCTGGGGTATCAAGGATCTTGACCGGATTTACGGGCTCGAGGACCTGGCGTCGGGCGATGTCATCTTTGCTGCCACCGGCGTGACCGATGGCTCGCTGTTGAAGGGCGTCAAGCGCCGCCGCGACGGCGTCATCACCACGCAGAGCGTCGTCATGCGCGCCTCATCGGGCACCATCCGCTGGGTCGATGGCGAACATCGCGCCCATCGCCACGCCTGAGGCGATGCACAGCGTCTTTGGCGTCACGTCGTCACTGCTCGGCCAGCCGTGGCGCTGGCGCGGCAACGTACTGCCCGGCGGCGAGATGGACGGCCGCGGCGCCGACGAACTGCTCCACCACCTGTTCCGCGCGCGCGGCGCCAGCCCGGATGACTTTGCCCGGCTGAAGGTTCCGACCTTGCGCGACTGGCTGCCCGATCCGGCGATTTTCCAAGATATGGAGCGCGCCGCCGCTCGCATCGCCGCGGCCATCGCTACCGAGGAAGCGATCATCGTCTATGGCGATTATGACGTCGACGGAGCGACTTCAGCGGCAGTTCTCATCCGCTATCTGAGGCAGGTCGGCGCGACCGTGGGTCATTACATCCCGGACCGCCTGCTCGAAGGCTATGGCCCCTCCGCCGATGCGCTGGTGGCGCTGAAGCACGCCGGTGCCGACCTTGTCGTCACGGTCGATTGCGGGACGCAGGGCTTCGAGGCGCTGGCGGCGGCGCAGGCGGCGGGTCTCGATGTCATCGTGGTCGATCACCACAAGGCGGCGACGGCACTTCCCATCGCCCATGCGCTGGTCAATCCCAACCGCCTCGATGAAAACGACGAAGCCGCGGCGCACGGCCATCTCGCCGCCGTGGGTGTCGCCTTTCTGCTCGTCGTCGCGCTGAACCGGTTGTTGCGACAGCAGGGCAGATTCGCCGCGACACCCGAGCCCAAGCTCACGGAATTGCTCGATATCGTCGCGCTCGGCACCGTTGCCGATGTGGTGCCGCTGACCGGGCTCAACCGGGCGTTCGTGACCCAGGGTCTCAAGGTCATGCGCAACCGCCGCAACCCGGGCATCGCGGCGCTGCTCGACGTCGCCGGCGTGTTGCGGGTGCCGCAAGCCCGCGACCTCGGCTTTGCGCTGGGGCCCCGCGTCAACGCCGGCGGCCGTGTCGGCAAGTCGGATCTCGGTGTGCGATTGCTGACCACCGACGACCCGGCGGAGGCGCTGGCGCTGGCGCAGGAACTCGATCGGCTCAATGTCGAGCGCCGCAGCATCGAGGCCGAAGTCACCGAAGCAGCGCTGGCGCTGACCGACCGCGACAGCAACATGGCCGTCGCTGTGATCGCCGGCACCGGCTGGCACCCCGGCGTCATTGGCATCGTTGCCTCACGCATCAAGGAACGCCTGCACCGGCCGACAATCGTCATCGCCATCCAGGATGATGGCACCGGCAAAGGCTCCGGCCGATCAATGCCCGGCGTCGACCTGGGAGCCGCCGTGCTGGCGGCCAAGGATCACGGCCTGCTTATCGCCGGCGGCGGCCATGCCATGGCGGCGGGGCTGACAGTGGCGGGCGACAAGGTCGATGCGCTGGCGGCGTTCCTCAACGATCGCCTGTCGGGTGCCGTCGACACCGCCGCCGGCGACCGCGCGTTGCACTGTGATGCGGCGGTGGCGCCGCGCGGTGTGTGCCTGGCGCTCGTGGAAACGCTGGATGTCGCCGGCCCGTATGGCCAGGGTTGGTCGGCACCGCGCGTCGCGTCGGGGCCGTGGGTGGCGGTCGATTGCCGGATCGTCGGCGAACATCATGTGAAGTTGATGCTGTCGGGCGCCGATGGCGCGCGCTGCAAGGCCATCGCGTTTCGCCAGGCCGATACCGCGCTGGGCGCGGCGCTGGCCGGGGCGCGCGGCAGGGCCTTCTACATCGCCGGGCGGATCAAGCGCGACGACTGGAAGGGCGAACCCAGCGCCGAAATCGAGATCGACGACATCGCCTGGGCCTAGGCGGCTGCGACATTCGCGTAGGGCCTGCAACCAAATGCTTGACGCCGCTGCGCTGCGCCTTTAGCAGCCCCTCTCCCGCTGGTCCCTTCGTCTAGCGGTCTAGGACGTCGCCCTTTCACGGCGAAAACACGGGTTCGATTCCCGTAGGGATCACCACCGCACCAGCAGCGGTGCCGAGCAGGAGTTGATGCGGTCATGAAGAACCGCCCCTTCGCCGATCGGCTTCGGTTTGCCATGGCGGGCATCGCCGCCGGCTG
>JANOCM010000062.1:0-3136 GCA_031412175.1 Alphaproteobacteria bacterium | reverse complement strand
GACGGCGATGCTCTCGACGTTGTTGACGGTGGTCGGGTTGCCGTACAGCCCGGCGCCGGCGGGGAATGGGGGTTTCAGCCGCGGCTGGCCCTTCTTGCCCTCCAGGCTTTCGAGCATCGCGGTTTCCTCGCCGCAGATGTACGCCCCGGCGCCGCGGTGGACGACGACGTCGAAGTCATAGCCCGAACCGCAGGCGTTCTTGCCGATCAGCCCGGCGGCATAGGCCTCGCGGACCGCGGCGAACAAGGTCTCGGCCTCGCGGACATATTCGCCGCGGATGTAGATGTAGGCGGCGCTGGCGCGCATCGCGAAGCCGGCGACGAGCGCGCCTTCGATCAGCTTGTGCGGATCGTGGCGGATGATCTCGCGATCCTTGCACGAACCGGGTTCGGATTCATCGGCGTTGATGACGAGGTAGCTCGGCCGCGCCGGGTTGGGCGTTTTCGGCATGAAGGACCATTTCATGCCGGTCGGGAAACCGGCGCCGCCGCGGCCGCGCAGGCCGGATGCCTTGATCGCGTCGATGATCGCATCGGGGCCGCCGGCGAGGAGCGATCTGGTATCCTCCCAATCGCCGCGCTTGCGCGCCGCCTCGAGGTTCCACGGCTGGAAGCCATAGAGGTTGGTGAAGATCCGGTCCTTATCGGCCAGCATTGCTGTCATCCATAATCTTGCGCACGCGGCGATCGAGCACCATCCCGAGCAGGAAAGCACCCGCGCTGATCCCTAGCAGGATCGGGCCGGCGCCGGGCGCGATAAAAAGCTGCACCAGCGAGATCAGCCCGGCAACGATCGCCACCAGCATCGCCGCCATGCTGAAACGGCGCAGAAAGGTGATGTCGCCCATCACTTGGCCCGTTTGTCGGCCACGACCGTCAGGCCATAGCCACCGGCGCCAACCCCGAACGCGGTCAGCACGATACCGATGGGGTTGCCATATTTCATCCCGAAGAACACCGCAAAGCCGAGCAGCGGCAGCGACAGGCCCATCATGGCGAGGCCGAGGCTGCGGACGACGACGGGGTGCATCAGGCGGTCTCGAGCAGGGTCGTCGGGCCGCCTTCGGGGCAGCTGGCGGTGCGGCCGATCTGGCTGCCCGGCGCCGGCGTTTCGCCGCGGGCGAGCGCGTCGAGGATCGCGGTCATCGTTTCGTAGGTCAGGTCTTCGTAATTGTCGGCATTGATCTGCACCATCGGCGCGTTGGCGCAGGCGCCGAGGCATTCGACCTCGGTCAGCGTGAACAACCCGTCGGCGCTGGTGTCGCCGTGGTGGCCCGCCACGCCCATGCGATCCTTGCAGGCGCGCATGATGTCGTCGGAGCCGCGCAGCTGGCACGGCGTCGTGCCGCAAACCTGGATATGGTGGCGGCCGACCGGCACCAGATTGTACATGGTGTAGAAGCTGGCGACTTCATAAACGCGGATATACGGCATGCCGAGCTGGCCTGCGACATATTCGATCACCGGCACTGGCAACCAGGCGGAGCCGCTCGCTTCGGCCATCTGGCCCTGCGCCAGCCACAGCAGCGGCATCACGGCCGACGCCTGGCGGCCTTCGGGATAGAGCGCGATAATCCGCGCTGCCTCTGCGGCATTGGCCGACGTCCAGGCAAAGGGCCCTGCGAACGCCGGCACCGGCCCTGAAACACTATTCGACACGCAATTCCCTTACATCCGGTCGGCGGTGGCGAGCATGATGAACGCCCAGACATGCGCCAGCCCGGCAACGAGCAGCACGCCGGTCCAGACCGACGGCGAGACGACCACGAGATACAGTGCGAACGACGAGAACAGCAGCGCCAGCGTAACAGCTTCTCGCTTCAGGAATGTCATCAATCTTGCTCCCCAATCGGGCGGCCTGTGTAGCGGTCTAAACAGCAGGATGGCACAGGATGCAACCAGCAAAGGCCGGGGCACGCGCCCCGGCACCAGGATTTCGCGTCAGTGTCGCACGCGCGTCAGTCGAAGCGCGTCGCGCTCATCTTGTAGATCGTCCACAGGAACCAGCCGAGCACGAGGATGAAAACGAAATTGATGCCGACCGACGGATAACGATAGGCCGCAAAGAAGGCCACGGCCGTGCACAGGAAGGAAAACCAGACGGCTTCGTCGCTGCCGCTGTTGCTCTTGTCGTCCATGATCAGTCCCCATTTGATCCGGCGCCTGCGAGGCTCCGCAGCCCGAGTATGCAACGACAGGCGCGCATCGCCAAGCCCGTCGTTTTACGGCCGTTTCGGCGCTAGCGGTCGACTTCCCCGAACACGATGTCGAGCGACCCTAGGATCGCCGGCGCGTCGGCAAGCATATGGCCCTTGCACAGGAAGTCCATCGCCTGGAGGTGCGCCATACCAGTGGCGCGGATATGGCAGCGCCACGGCTTGTTGGTGCCATCGGCGACCATGAAGATGCCGAACTCGCCCTTGGGGCTTTCGGTCGCCACATAGGCCTCGCCGGCCGGCACGTGCAGCCCTTCGGTGTACAGCTTGAAATGGTGGATCAGCGCTTCCATCGACCGCTTCATCTCGCCGCGCGACGGCGGCGAGACCTTGCGGTCGAGCGTCGCGTGGCGGCCCTCGGGCATTTGCGCCAGACATTGGCGGATGATCTTCAGCGATTCGCGCATCTCGTCCATGCGGACCATGAAGCGGGCATAGCAATCGCCGTCGTTCGACACGATGACGTTGAAATCCATGCGGTCATAGACGTCATAGGGCTGCGCCTTACGCAGGTCCCACGCCACGCCCGATGCGCGGATGCACGGGCCGGTAAAGCCCCAGGCGATCGCGTCTTCCTTCGAAATCACGCCGATATCGACATTGCGCTGCTTGAAGATGCGGTTGTCGGCGACCAGCGCCTGCATCTCGTCGAGAACCTTCAGATACCCGTCGCACCAGTCCTTGATGTCGCCGAGCAGGCCGTCGGGCAGGTCCTGGTGGACGCCGCCGGGGCGGAAATAGGCGGCGTGGAAGCGCGCGCCCGACACCCGTTCGTAGAACTCCATCAGCTTTTCGCGTTCCTCGAACAGCCACAGGATCGGCGTCATCGCGCCGACGTCCATCGCGTGCGTCGTGGTGTTGAGGATGTGGTTGAGGATGCGGGTGATCTCCGCGAACATCGTGCGGATGTACTTGGCGCGC